>NZ_CACSIS010000006.1:0-223701 GCF_902705905.1 Klebsiella sp. 18074
TTTACGGGCCGTAAGTAATCCATAGATGCAAATGTCAGATTGCTATGCGCCTGTTAGGGCGCGGCTGGTAACAGAGCCTTATAGGCGCATATGAAAAACCTCCGGCTATGCCGGAGGATATTTATTTGCTCACCGCTCTTGCCCCGCCTCCCTGCCATTTTTAGCCGCTAGCTAAATCGACGATCGCCCTCTACACTGCCGGCACCCATCAACTAACTGAATAGAAAAGGAGGATCCCATGCCGTACTGTGAAATGTTTAATTTTTCACATACATTTGGCGATCGCACCCCCTCAAGCGTTATCGGTATCGTGCTGCGATAACTTTAGCTTGAGCGAAGAAACCAAACCTTAGTCCCCTTCCCTCGGGCTTACCGGGTTATCGTCAGCGATGTTTGACGAGGCATTCTCATGCCTGTAACTCTTGAGTAAGTTCACAATGAGCACATTCTTAACCGCACAATCTCTGTACGTTGAAACGGCATTTGGCCCCTTATTCAACGATCTCTCCTTTACCCTCAAAAAAGGCGACCGCGTTGGCCTGATTGGCTATAACGGCTGCGGAAAAAGTACCTTACTGCAGGTGCTCGACGGGACGCTTACGCCCAATTCCGGCCGCGTGGCGCTGGCTAACCACTGCCTGATGGCCCGCGTGGAGCAGCATCTGCCGCAGGCTGTACTAGCGCAATCTCTGGTGCAGGCGGTACTCGCTCGCCTCCCCGCCGCGGGTCGGGAAAACCATCGCTGGCAGGCGGAGCGCCTGCTGGCTGAAATGGGCTTTGACGGCGGCAGCTTCGAGCAGCTGGCGGCCACCCTGAGCGGCGGCCAGCATACCCGGCTGCTGCTGGCGCGGGCCCTGATTCAGCAGCCTGACCTGCTGCTGCTTGATGAACCCGGCAACCATCTCGATCTGCCGACCCTGCTGTGGCTGGAAAGCTTCCTGCAAACCTGGCAGGGGAGCTTCGTGGTGGTGTCGCACGACAACCTTTTATTGGATGCTGTAACTAATAGCAGTTGGATCCTCCGCGACAACTGCCTGCACGCCTTCTCTCTTCCCTGCAGCGCCGCTCGCCAGGCGCTGCAGGAGCAGGACGAAAGCGACGCCCTGCGCCATAGGGCCGAGCAAAAGGAGATCGACCGCGTCACCGCCAGCGCCAGGCGGTTAGCCACCTGGGGCCAGGTCTATGACAACGAAGATCTCTCGCGCAAAGCCAAACAGATGGAAAAACAGGTACTGCGTCTGCAGGAGAACCAAACCAGCGTGACCGCCGGAACGCCGTGGCGGCTGGCGCTGCACGGCGACGCGGTGCAGGCCGACCGGCTGCTGGAGATGGAAGGACTGCCGGTCCCGCCGGCGCCGGGTCTGCCCGCCCTCTTTACCACCGGGCTGGCGCGGCTGAAAAGCGGGGATCGGGTCGCCATTATGGGCCGCAACGGCGGCGGAAAATCGTCGCTGCTGCGCCTGCTGTGGCGACAGCTGCAGCAGCCGACGCCGGACGCCGGGCTGCGCCTGCATCCCCGCCTTAGCCCGGGTTATTATGACCAGACGCTGCATCAGCTTGACGATAATCACAGCCTGCTGGAGGCGCTTGAGGCCTTCGCTCCGGCGCCGGAGGCGCGTAAACGCGCGCTGATTTCCGCCGGATTCGGCTGGGCTCGTCACGGGCAGAAAGTCAGCACTCTTAGCGGAGGCGAGCGCTCCCGCCTGCTGTTTGTCGGGCTGTCGCTGGCGCGCTATAGCCTGCTGCTGTTAGATGAGCCCACCAACCATCTAGATATGGAAGGCAAAGAGGCGCTGGGGGATACGCTGCGGGACTACCCCGGCGGCCTGCTGCTGGTCAGCCATGATCGCCAGCTGATCGCTCGCAGCTGTAACCGCTTCTGGCTTATCGACGACCAGGGCCTCAGCGAATGGCACGACGTTGACGAGGTCTATGCCCGGCTGGGCAATGCGACCGGCCGCGGCGAGTGGTCAGCCCGGGCGCCAGCGGCGGTAACGCGCGTGGAGGAGAGCGACGCGCTGCTGGAACGGTTGATTAGCCTGGAGCAGCGCCTGGCCGAAGATATGGCGCGCAAGCCTAAGCACCAGAAACCGCAGCAGCAGGCGCAGTGGCTAGAGGAGATCGCGGAAATCAATGCCAGACTGAGTTAACACCCAACCCACCCGGCCCACGGCGTCAAGCCTGGGCCGGGTGGCGTGTGGCAGATTATTGCGGCTGCTTCGCTTTCCAGGCATCCCATGCCTGTTTAATTTCCTGCTTCGCCGCCGCGGCATCGTTAAAGCCGTTCAGCTCGACCTTTTTACGGCCCTCCGGCAGCTGCTTATAGACCCGGAAGAAGGCCTGCAGACGCTCCTGCTCCATTTTCGGCAGATCGCTGATGTTCTTAACATCATCATAGGTCGGGTCAATTTTGCTGGCCGGCACGGCGATGATTTTATCGTCCTTCTCGCCGCCATCGATCATCTTCAGTACGCCAATCGCCCGCAGCTTAATCAAGGTGCCGGGCGCCATCGGCGCACGGGTATAGAACACCACGTCAAGCGGATCGCCATCACCGGCCAGCGACTGGGTCAGCGAGCCGTAGTTGGCCGGGTAAGCCACCGGCATCGACTGGAAGCGATCGGCGATGATAAACCCGGTTTTGGCGTCAGTTTCATATTTGATAATACCGCCGGTCGGAATTTCAGTAACCGCATAAAACTCCTCCGGATTGTTTTCCGGCTGCGGAAAATCCAGCACGTTGTGGGCCTGAGCGGCGGCGGAGAAGAGCAGAGTTGTGGCGAGGATGCTTTTTACCAGATGCATTGGGTTATCACTCTGTTGTTATAAGAAATTGTCCGCTAACAGCCTGCCGGTCGGCTATGAAAGGAATATGACCAATTAATGACGAAAATATTAACAGCCATAATATTGACTAAAAAACGAACCTTTTGCTATCCGTGCTGATTGATACCACATTTTTCACTATCGAACTTGCATTACGCGGCATAAGAGTCAATCCTTAATGAGTATTATTCACAAAGAACGCGACGTAATTTGTCACTAATATCAAGGAGAAAACATGAAAGCTGCCGTTGTCACTCACGACCATCAGGTCAATGTAACGGAAAAAACGCTGCGCCCCCTGCAACATGGCGAAGCGCTGCTGAAAATGGACTGCTGTGGCGTCTGCCACACCGACCTGCACGTCAAAAACGGCGATTTTGGTGATAAAACCGGGGTTATCCTCGGACATGAGGGCGTCGGCGTGGTTCTGCAGGTTGGCCCCGGCGTCAATTCACTGAAACCCGGCGATCGCGCCAGCGTGGCATGGTTCTTTGAAGGCTGCGGCCACTGTGACTACTGTAATAGCGGCAACGAAACGCTCTGCCGCTCGGTAAAAAACGCCGGTTTTACCGTTGACGGCGGCATGGCTGAAGAGTGCATCGTCACCGCCAACTACGCGGTAAAAGTGCCGGATGACCTCGACTCCGCGGCGGCCAGCAGCATCACCTGCGCCGGCGTTACAACCTACAAAGCGGTGAAGGTCTCCCACATCAAGCCGGGCCAGTGGATTGCGATTTACGGCCTCGGCGGCCTGGGTAATCTGGCACTGCAGTATGCGAAAAACGTCTTCAATGCCAAAGTTATCGCCATCGACGTCAACGACGAGCAGCTGAAGCTGGCCGCAGAGATGGGCGCCGACCTGACCATCAACTCCCGCAGCGAAGATGCGGCGAAGGTGATTCAGGAGAAGACCGGCGGCGCCCATGCCGCGGTGGTCACCGCCGTCGCGAAGGCCGCCTTCAACTCCGCCGTTGACGCAGTGCGCGCCGGCGGCCGCGTGGTGGCCGTTGGCCTGCCGCCGGAAGCCATGAGCCTCGACATTCCGCGACTGGTGCTGGACGGCATCGAAGTGGTGGGTTCGCTGGTCGGTACCCGTCAGGACCTGATTGAGGCCTTCCAGTTTGCTGCCGAAGGGAAAGTGGTGCCGAAAGTGACGCTGCGCCCGCTGGGCGATATCAACGCCATCTTTAAAGAGATGGAACAGGGGCAGATCCGCGGCCGGATGGTTATCGACTTCCGCCGCTAGCCCCTGCGCCTCTCCCGAATCGGGGAGAGGCGTCTGCTCAGGCTATACGCACGGCCCCGTCGCGCACCCGTACATCATGTACAGCGGCACCAGCGGGATCAGCGCAATGGTTCCGAGGGTAGAAAGGGTTTGCGTTCGATCGTTGATCGAGACTACCACCGGGCTGGAGAGCCGCCAGGACTCTTCAAGCTCGTTCGGGTCCCCTGCCGTCCAGTAGCCGCTCGCTTTAAACAGCACGCCGAGATGTTCACTATCCAGCGCCGTCGCTTTATATTCATTGGTTAATATCGCCTGCTGCGCCGCGTCCAGCTTACGCTTATCAAGCACCACCAGATATTCCGCCACCACCTCATGCTGCTCAACCGCAAAATTTACCCGCACGCCCGAGGCAACTTTATTAAAACGCTGGTAGAAGCTGCTGTAGCGCTGGTACTCCTGCGGAGCGCCGTCGCGATAAAAGCGATAGGTATATTTATTGGACACCGCAATAACACCGGCCGAGATGGGCTTAACTTTGGTTATAGTATCGGTCGGCGGTAAATTCGGCGCCGCGGTACAGCCGGTCAATACCGCCACTGCCAACGCCAGTAAATATTTCAGCATTACCCTTTTCCCGTTTAGCAACATTCACTTATCAGCCATTAATCTATCAACCTTAAGTATCATCTCAATCTTTTTATTAAATTATGGGATTAGTGCCAGCCGACAAAATAAAAAATCCTTAACGCATTCACCCCGCAGTAAAGCGGCGAAAGAGGATCCCACCAACGCCGAAGTTATTTGAATACTGAAGCGTATTAATGCTTTTTACGCACATGCTTAGCGCAATTCCTTCGTTCCTTTGTCAATAACCGCGCCGGATGATGACAACACAATAGATAACAAAGGAATTCACCATGCAAAGCCGTTTTCGCCTGCCCGCGCTGGCAGCACTCTTTTTATCAGGCGCCTTTTCCGCCTGGGCCGCCGATACGCCGGTTAAAGGCGGCACCCTGATCTATCTTGAGCAGCAGCCGCACACCAACCTTTATCCGCCTGCCGGGGGCTTCTACCCCAACGGCGGGATCCTCAACCAGATCACCGATAAGCTGACCTGGCAGAACCCCAAAACCTTAGCGGTCGAGCCGTGGATTGCCGAAAGCTGGACCACCAACGCCGACAAAACCGAATATACCTTCAGGCTGCGCCCCGGCGTCACCTTCTCCGACGGCACCCCGCTGGATGCCAACGCGGTCGCGAAAAACTTTGATACCTACGGGCTGGGGAATAAAGCCCACCGCCTGCCGGTCTCGGAGGTGATAAACAACTACGATCGCAGCGAGGTCATCGACCCGTTGACGGTAAAGTTCTATTTCAAAAAGCCGTCGCCGGGATTCCTGCAGGGCACGGCGACCATCGGCTCGGGGCTGGTGTCGCTTAGCACGCTGCAGCGCAATTTCGAAGAGCTCGGCGACGCGCGCAATATTATCGGCTCCGGGCCGTTCAGCGTTAAAGATGAAAAGCCGGGCCGCGAGCTGACGCTGGTTGCCCGCAAGGATTATCAATGGGGACCCAAAAATCTGCCGCAGCAGGGGCCGGCGAACCTCGACGGCATTACCTTTATCGTGACCCCGGAAGATAGCGTGCGCATCGGCGCGCTGCTGGCGGGCCAGGCCGATTTTATCCGCCAGGTGCAGGCCTACGATGAAAAGCAGACCACCGACCAGGGCTTTACCCTCTACGCCGCGCCAACGCGCGGAGTGAACGACAGCCTGAGCTTCCGCCCGGACAACCCGCTGGTTTCCGACCTGCGCGTGCGCCAGGCGCTGCTGCATGCCACTGACGCAAAGCAGGTCGTCGATACCCTGTTTTCCGCCAACTATCCGCAGGCTACCTCGGCCATCGCCAGCTCGGCGGCGGGCTATATCAACCTCAGCGACAGGCTAACCTTCGACCCGGCTAAGGCCAACGCCCTGCTGGACGAAGCGGGCTGGAAAAAGGCCGCCGACGGCATTCGGGCCAAAGATGGCCAGCGGCTGGCGCTGACGGTCTACGAATCGCTGCCGCAGCCGCAAAATAAAGAGGTGCTGCAGCTGGTTGCTCAACAGTGGCGGCAGGTCGGCGTGGCGCTGAGCGTCAAGGCCGGAGACGCCGGCAGCCGCACCCTCGATAACCTCGATCCGCTGAAAACACCGCTCACTGTGTCCGAAGTCGGCCGCGCCGACCCGGACGTGGTGAAAAGCATGTTCTTCCCGGGCAACCGCGATGCCCTGCTGCAAAAAGGCGGCTCCAGCGACAAGGTGCAGAGCTTCCGCGACGATAAACTCAACGCCCTGCTCACCGCCATCTCCGCCGAGGTTGACGCGCAAAAGCGCCTGCAGCTGACCGGCGACGCCCAGCGCTATCTGCTGGATAACGCCTACGTGATCCCTATCTTTGAGGAGCCGCAGGTCTTTGCCGGCGCGAAATGGGTGAAAGGCGTCAGTTTTGAAGCGGTTGGCCGCCCGTCGTTCTACGGCGCGTGGCTCGACAAGCGCTAAGGAGCCGACGATGAGCCACTATCTTCTCAGCCGGCTGGGCCAGGGTCTCCTGGTGCTGTGGGCGGCGTTCACCCTCTCCTTCGTGCTGCTGCAGGTCCTGCCGGGGGATGCGGTGCTGATCAAGTTCCAGAATCCGGACCTTGGCCTCAGCCCGGCGCAAATCGCCGAAATGCGCCTCGCCTACGGCGCCGATAGCCCGCTGTGGCGGCAGTACCTGCACAGCCTGCTGGCGATGCTGCGCGGAGATTTTGGCTACTCGCTGCAGGCGGGGATCGCGGTCAACGCCCTGCTCGCCAGCAATCTTCCGCAAACCCTGAGCCTCGCGCTCCCGGCCTTTATCGTGGCGATCGCGCTGGCGTTTACCCTCGCCTTCGCCGCCCGGCTGCCGGGGCTGCCCTGGCTGAGCAACGCCCTGCAATCGCTGCCGGTGCTGTTTATCTCCCTGCCGACCTTCTGGCTCGGCATCGCCCTGATTCAGCTGTTCTCCTTCCAGCTGCGCTGGGTCCCGGTGATCAACCCCAGCCCGCTACAGGGGCTGATCCTGCCGATTATTGCCGTCGCGGTGCCGATCTCCGCGCCGCTGGCGCAAATACTGCTGCGCAGCATGGACCAGGTTGCCGCGCTGCCTTTTGTCGCCGTCGCCCGGGCCAAAGGAATGAGCGAAACCGGCGTGCTGTGGCGGCACGTCATCGGCAACGCGCTGCTGCCGGTGCTGAACATCGCCGGCCTGCTGCTGGGCGAGCTGATCGCCGGAGCGCTGATTACCGAAACTGTATTTGGCCGCGGCGGCCTCGGGCAGCTCACCCAACAGGCGGTGAATAATCAGGATATCGCCGTCCTGCAGGCGGTGGTAATGATCTCGGCCCTTGGCTTCGTGCTGATTAATCTGCTGGTCGATCTGCTGATGCCGCTGTTCGATCCTCGTCTGAAACCGCTCGCCGGAGGTGCCCTATGAGCCTGGTCGATTACGCTATCGCCGCCCGCAGACGGACGTTTAGCCGGCGCACCCTGCGCCTGCAGCCGGGGCTGTGGCTGGCCTGGGCGGTCATCGTTACCGCCGTGCTGCTGGCCGTCGCGCCGCAGCTCTTTACTCCCTATAACCCGCTGGAAGGGATACCCGGCGCCCAGCGCCTGGCGCCGCAGGCCGGACACTGGCTCGGCACCGACCAGCTAGGTCGCGACCTGTGGGCGCGAATTGTCTACGGCGCCGTGCACTCCCTCAGCGCGGCGCTGGCGGCGGTCGCCATCGGGCTGACCGTCGGCAGCGCGCTCGGCACCCTTGCCGGCGCCGCCGCCGGACGCGTGGAGTCGGTGGTGATGCGGCTGGTTGACGTCCTGCTGGCGATCCCTTCGCTGCTGCTGTCGCTGACGGTGATCATCATCCTCGGCTTCGGCACCGTTAACGCCGCCGTGGCCGTTGGCGTCGCCGCGATTGCCAGCTTTGCCCGTCTGGCGCGGGCGGAAGTGGTCCGCGTACGCCATAGCGATTACGTCGAAGCGGCTTACGGCAGCGGCGGAACCTTCTTCGCCGTCTTCTGGCGGCATATTCTGCCGAACTCGCTGACCGCCGTGCTGGCCTTCGCCACCCTGCAGTTCGGTCAGGCGATCCTCGCGCTCTCGACCCTGAGCTTTCTCGGCTACGGCACCCCGCCGCCGGTCCCGGAATGGGGGCTGCTGATTGCCGAAGGGCGTAACTATCTTTCAACCGCCTGGTGGCTGACCACCTTCCCCGGCGTGACGGTGGTGGCGGTGGTGCTCGCCGCCAACCGCATCAGCCGCCAATTTAGCGGAGAACGCGCATGAACGTATTAAGCGTCGAAAATCTGCGCATCAGCTACCGCTCCCGGCAGGAGTGGCGCGAGGTAGTGCATGGCGTCAGCTTTAGCGTCAGGCGCGGCGAAATGCTGGCATTCGTCGGCGAGTCTGGCTCCGGCAAGACGACCACCGCCCAGGCGATTATCGGCCTGCTGGCAGATAACGCCCGCCGCGACGGCGGGAAGATCGTCATTAACGCCGAGGATATCAGCGGCTGGTCGGGTAAGCGGCTCGATAGCCTGCGCGGCGCGCGCATCAGCCTGGTGCCTCAGGACCCGGGTAGCTCGCTGAACCCGGTGCAGACCATCGGCGCCCAGGTTGGGGAGATCCTGCGCCTGCATCAAAGGCACGGTGCCGCCGAGCGTAAGAGTCAGGTGCTGGCGCTGCTGGAGAAAGTCGGCCTTAGCCATCCGGAGCAGCGCTTTAACCAGTATCCGCACCAGCTCTCCGGCGGCATGAAGCAGCGGGTGCTGATCGCCATAGCCATCGCCCTGAAGCCAGATTTAATCATTGCCGACGAGCCCACCAGCGCCCTCGACGTCACGGTACAAAAGCGCATTCTCGACCTGCTCGATACCCTGCGCCGCGAATCCGGCACCGCGGTGCTGTTTGTGACCCACGATCTGGCGCTGGCGGCGCAGCGCGCCGACCGCCTGCTGGTGTTTCGCCACGGCGAGATTCAGGAGCACGGCGCTACGGCAGACGTCATCCACACGCCGCAGCACGCCTACACCCGCCAGCTGCTCAGCGACCTGCAGGGGCAAAACCTCACCATCTCCCCGGCGGACGGGCGCTGGCTGGCGACGCCGGCTATTCGCCTGGAAGGCGTCAGCAAGCGCTTCTCGTTGGGCCATTCGCATCTGCAGGCGCTGGACAGCGTGAGCTTCGAGGTGCGGCGCGGCAGCACCCACGCGCTGGTCGGCGAATCCGGTTCAGGGAAAACCACCCTCGCGCGGATCCTGCTCGGCTTTGAGCGCGCCGACAGCGGCGAGATTGCCATTGACGGCATCAATGCCGGACATTTAAGCCGCGAAGCGCAGCGCCAGCTGCGGCGCAAAATTCAGTTCGTCTACCAAAACCCGTTCGCCTCCCTCGACCCGCGCCAGACGCTGCAGGAAATTATCGAAGAGCCGCTGAAAAACTTTGACCGGTTCAGCCCGGCCCAGCGGCGCGTCCGCGTCGAGGCGGTTGCCGCCAGGGTCGCCCTCGCCCCCGAGCTGCTGGCGCGAACCGCCCGCGAGCTCTCCGGCGGCCAGCGCCAGCGGGTGGCGATTGCCCGCGCGCTGGTGCTGGAGCCGACCATTCTGGTACTGGATGAAGCCACCTCGGCGCTCGACGTCACGGTGCAGGCGCAAATTCTTGCCCTGCTGCAGCAGCTCCAGCAGCAGCTGGGGCTGACCTATCTGTTTATTACCCACGATCTGGCCACGGTGCGCCGCATCGCCCACAGCGTGACGGTGCTGCGCGCCGGCCTGGTTGTCGAACACGGTGAGGTTGGCCGCCTGTTCGCCGCGCCGCAGCACGATTACACCCGCGAGCTTATCGCCGCTATTCCCCACTTTTCCACCTCAAGCAAGGAGGTTGCATGACGCGTAAACGTCTGGGCTTTTTCACCCGTCTGCTGGACGACGCGGCGCCGAAGGAGCGCTATCGCCTGGCGACCGAGCAGATCCGCCACGCCGAACGACTCGGCTTCGATAGCGCGTGGATTGCGCAGCACCATTTCCATGAGCATGAGGGCGGCCTGCCGTCGCCGCTGGTGTTTCTCGCCCATGCCGCCGCGCATACCGAACGTATTCGCCTTGGCACCGCCATCATTACCCTGCCGATGGAGGATCCGCTGCGCGTTGCCGAAGACGCGGCGGTGCTGGATCTGCTCGCGGACGGGCGGCTAGAAGTGGGCTTTGGTTCGGGCGGCACGGCGACCTCGTTTTTACCCTTTGGCTTAACCAGCGAACGGCGGGGAGAGGTCTTCGCCGAACACCTGCATCTGATCCACAGCGCCTGGCGCGGCGATTCGCTGGCCCATCCGGATAACCATCTCTACCCGCCGGCGCCGCAGCTTGCGGAGCGCATATGGATTGCCACCTTCTCCGCCGAGGGGGCTGTCCGCGCGGGCCAGGCCGGGCACGGGCTGATGCTCTCCCGCACCCAGCCGCGCCCCGTCGGTCAGCCGCTGCTGCCGCTGGACGCCATTCAGAATCCGATTATCGACGCCTACCTCAGCGCGCTCCCGGCGGGGGTCGCACCGAGGATCCTCGCCTCACGCACCGCGTTTGTTGCCGACAGCCGTCAGTACGCCCTGCAGGTGGCGGAGCCGGGCCTGCGTCGTCAGGCGGCGGCGCACCGCGCTGCCGGACATCAGCTTATTGGTGACACCGTCACAGATTATCTTTCTCAGCTGGATGCGCACGTCGGCGATGTCGAACAGGTGAAGGCTTCGCTGGCGCAGGATAGCGTACTGGCGCGGGTGACCGATATTTCGTTCCAGGTCCACTCCGTTGAGCCCGCGCACCACGACACGCTGCGATCCATCGAGCTGATCGCTCAGCATATTGCCCCGCAACTACAGTAAGGAGTCACCATGACACTGAGTCAGGATATTTTGGCTGAGCTGGCCGATATTGCCCCAAATTCCGCATTGGCCGAGGCCCGCGCGGTGCGCGAAGCGGCCGCCCGCCATGCCCAGGGCAGCTATGAAACGCTGTTCGGTCAGCAGGAGGTGGATTTTCCGCTGAGCGAGCGCTTCGCGGTTGCCGCGAAGGTGGCCAAGCTGCACCAGGCCGACGCCCTCGCCGCCCACTACGCCGGATTCGGCCTTGCCGACCCGACGTCGCCGCGGCTGATCCCGGCGCTGGGATTTGCCCGCCTGCTGACCTTTACCCCAATCGAGGCCACGCCGTCGGCGCTGCAGGCGTTAACTCACGCCGGCTGGAGCCTGCGGGCGGTGGTCACCCTCGCCCAGCTCATCGCCTTTGTGAGCTTCCAGAGCCGGCTGATCGCCGGTCTGCGGCTGCTGAACGGTAAACCGGCGGCCAGCGCGGAAACGCCGGTGGTTGCCGGCTTCTGGCATACCGCGCCGCAGACGGTCAGCGGTAAGCGTGCGCCGGTGCACTTCACCCGCGATGAGCTGAGCTGGGAGCCGTGGATCGCCGCCAAACCGCTGGACGAATTCAGCGCAGCCGAACAGGGTATTCTGGCGAAATATGGCCACAGCGACTCGCCCTACTTTCGTCTGCTGGCCCGCAACCAGCCGCTGCTGGAGCAGCGCACGCTGACCGACAGGGGCATCTTCTACACGCCGGGTGGGCTGCCGCGCGCCGAAAGGGAGCTGGCGGCGACGGTGGCCAGCAAAGTTAACGGCTGTATTTATTGCGCGTCGGTGCACGCCCGCAAGGCGGCCCAGCTGGCAAAAGAGGAGACGGCGGTGGAAACGCTGCTGGCGGTAACGCCGGGCGATAATCTCAGCGACGGCCAGTCGGCGCGCTGGCAGACGGAAATTGATTTTGCCGCGGCGGTCTCTGTCACCCCGTCGGCGCTCAACGCTGCCCATCTGGCCGCCGTTGAGCATCAGGGGCTCGATACCCTCGCCCAGCTCGACCTGCTGCAATCCGCCGCCTTTTTCGCCTGGGCAAACCGCCTGATGCTGACCCTCGGGGAGCCGTTTACGGATTGACTCTTCGGCCCCGTGCGTCGCTCCAGGCGCACGGCGGCTAGCGGAGGCTGCGCTGATAGCAGGCGTAAATCAGCAGCGAACTCATAGCGAAGAAGGAGAGCCCGGCGGCAGGCAGCGCAACCGAACTCCAGCCAAAGCCCCAGGTCAGCATCATTCCCCCGCACAGGGCGCCAATCGCGCTGCCGAGGTTAAAGGCAATCTGTCCCCCCGCCGCCCCCAGCATCTCCCCGCCGCGGGCGTTTTGCAGCAGCAAGATTTGCAGCGGCGCCGCGAGCGCAAACAGACCGGTACAGCAGATAAAGGCCAGCAGCAGCGCCGCCGGCTGACGATCGCCGAAGATAAACATCAGCAGCAGCACCACGGCAATCATGCCGTCGGTGGCGGCAGCAATGCGCAAGGGGCTAAAGCGGGTGGAAATTTTGCCGCTGAGCACATTGCCCAGCACCATTCCCAGGCCGACCAGCATCATAATAAAGATGATCGCGCCTTCGGAAAAACCGGCAACGTTAATCATAAACGGCTTGATATAGCTGAACCACGCAAATACGCCGGCGTTACCAAACAGCGTCGCGGCAAATATCAGCCACGGTGCCGGTGATTTTAAAAAGTAAAACTGTTCGCGCAATCGCGTCGTCGATTTATCAAATAGCGTCGGCACCCAGCGGATAATAGACAGAAATACCGCGACGTTAAATATAGACAGAGCCAGGAAAGTGTCGCGCCAGCTAAACTGGTGCCCGAGCCAGGTTCCGGCAGGCACGCCAATGAGATTCGCTACCGTCATCCCGCCTATCATCCCGGCGACCGCCGCGGTGACTTTTCCCGGCGGGGCTATTTTCGACAAGATAATCGCGCCGACGCCAAAAAAAGCGCCGTGGGGAAAACCGGAGACCAGCCGGCCGACCGCCAGCATGGAATAGCTCGAAGAAAAGGCAAAAACGGCATTACCGATAACGCTGAGCGCGACCAGAAATAGCATGATCGATTTTAACGAAAAGCGGCTTGAGACCAGCGCCATCACCGGCGCGCCGATCACCACCCCACAGGCGTAATAAGAGATCATATTGCCGGCGACGGGGATCGAGATCCCCACGTCGTGGGCCACTTCCGGCAGTACGCCCATGATGCCAAATTCCGCCATTCCCAGACCAAAGGTGCCAAGCGCTAACGAAAAAATAGTCTTTTTCATACTTCTGAACCTTAAATAACTCAGGCCTGCTCTGGCCACAAACGGGCGCGACGACAGGCCGGGCAACGTGGCAAACAGGTCAATCCCGGGCGGTATAACCTTTTGTTTTTACTTTCGGTCGGCATTATTGTCCATTCGGCAACCGCAGGCCAGACAAAAACGTGAAGTGACCTGTTTATCCATATAACGGCGCGATCGCTGCATGAATATCGCTTCTGCCGCTTAATTAGCGGGCAGCGCGGCTGCGGTGAATGAATATTTTCCGCCGTACGCTGGCGCTGTTATTACACTTCATAGTAGAGCGCTGACCCGGCGCGATACACGACGGAGAAGAGCCCATGGGAAATAAGAAAAAGAGCAAAGCCATCGACAGCGTCGGTAAAACCGAGCCGCTCGGCGAAAAAGAGTATCAAAAGGCGCTACGCAAGCTGCACGTTGAGCTGGTCAAGCTGCAGCTGTGGGTCGTCAGCCAGGGGCTGAAGGTCTGCATCGTGTTTGAGGGTCGCGACGGCGCGGGGAAAGGCGGCACCATCAAAGCCATCACCGAGCGGGTCAGCCCGCGCGTGTTTCGGGTTATCGCCCTCCCGGCCCCCACAGAGCGCGAGAAGAGCCAGCTCTACTATCAGCGCTATATTCCCTTTTTACCCGCCGCCGGAGAGATAGCGATCTTCGACCGCAGCTGGTACAACCGCGCCGGCGTCGAGCGGGTGATGGGCTTTTGTACCCCCGAGCAGACGGATAAGTTCCTTGAAGGCGCGCCGATGGTCGAGCGGGCGATGGTCGAGTCCGGGATCATTTTGCTGAAATACTGGCTGGAGGTCACCCCGGAGGAGCAGGAGCGCCGCCTGCGCGACCGCATCAACGACGGGCGCAAGATCTGGAAGCTGTCGCCAATGGACATCAAGTCGTTTAACCGCTGGGACGACTACACCGCCGCCAGGGACGCGATGTTTGCCGCCACCGATACCGCCTGGGCGCCGTGGTTTGTCGCCCGCTCGGAGGAGAAGAAGCGCGTTCGCCTGAACATCATTACCCACCTGCTGGCGCAGATCCCCTACAAGAACCCGCATCTCGATCCGGTGAAATTGCCCAAGCGCAAAACGGGCAAGACGAAATCTACCGAGTACCCCTTCCGTTTTATCAAGGAACATTTCTAGTCTCTCCCGCCGGCTCCCGCCCGTTTTGGCGATCGCCGATGGCACAATTCGCACTTTACCTCAGGTTAACCTGAGGTATTACCGTTGTCGGCAGAGCAAAACGACCAGACAGGAGCAGCATGATGCAGGAGGTCGACAGCGGTTTTACCCACGTCGCTTTTATGGTGCGCGATCTGCAAAAAAGTATCGATTTTTATACCCGCTACACCGCAATGCAGGTGATCCACCGGCGCTCGCCCGATCTGCCCTCCGCGCGCCACGTGGCGTGGCTGAGCGACCGCACCCGCCCGTTTGCGCTGGTGCTGGTGCAGACGGATAGCCACACCGATACCCCGCTTGGGCCCTTCGGTCATCTCGGGGTAGCCTGCGCGACGCGCCAGGAGGTCGATGAAAAAACTGCGCTAGCGCGCCGCGAGGGGGTGCTGCGCAGCGAGCCTGAGCAGCTCGGCGAGCCGGTGGGCTACTACGTGTTTTTTGCCGACCCGGATGGCAATACCCTCGAGCTCTCCTGGGGCCAGCGCGTGGGGCTGGAGGTCCTGAGCGGCGAAGGCTAAAAAAATGGCGCGACATCGGTCGCGCCATGCAGAATTCCGCAGCAGGCCTATTTTATCCCCTGCGAACTCTCTTTCTTCGCCTCCAGGCGCTCGACGTCGCGGTACCAGCGCGGGTGGTGCTTTTTCGCCCAGCGGCGGCTCACCTTACCTTCGACCATGCCCTTAATCGACCCCTTCACCCAGAACGCCATATACATATGGATCAGGATGGCGTGGATCAGCACAATCGCCGACGCCGCGTGGATCAGCAGGCCGTAGCGGATGACCTGAATCGGGAAATAGTGCGCAAACCAGGGCCGCCAGATAATCACCCCGGTCACCAGCAGCACAAAAATCATGCTCATGATGGTCCAGAACATCATCTTCTGCCCGGCGTTATATTTCCCGACGCGCGCCACCTTATGCTCGTTGCCTTTCAGCACCTCAACAATCCCCTTCAGCCACGGAATATCCTGCTTGTCGGGGATGTTATGCTGCACAAAACGGACGAACATAAACATCAGGGCGATAAAGATAACCACCCCGAAGAAGGGATGCAGAATGCGCCCCATCTGCGGCGTACCGAAAGTTTCCGTCAGCCACTGCAGGGTCGGGAAGAAGAACGAGATCCCGGACAGTGAAACCAGAAAGAAGCAGATAACCACCGTCCAGTGACAGGCGCGGTCGATAAACTTCGTGCGCACAATCATCTTCGATTTACTCATCATGTTCCTCCTCATCGTCATCCACTTCCTTGTTCGGTCCGATACCGATGTAGTGATAGATAAGCCCGGCAAAGGTGGCGACAAAGCCCAGCGCCGAGAGCGGCTTCAGCACCCCTTTCCACAGATTGATGCTGGTATCGATTTTCGGCTCGTTCGGCAGCTTGTGGTACAGCTCCGGCTGGTCGGCGTGATGCAGCACGTACATCACGTGCGTGCCGCCCACGCCCGGCGGGTTGTACACCCCGGCGTGCGGATAGCCGCGCGCCTTCAGCTTATTGACCCGCTCCTGCGCCACCTCCAGCATCTCTTTCTTGCTGCCGAAATGAATCGCCCCGGTCGGGCAGGTTTTCACGCACGCCGGCTCCTGACCGACGCTAACGCGGTCAACGCAGAGCGTGCATTTATAGACCCGGTTATCCTCTTTATTGAGGCGCGGGACGTTAAACGGACACCCGGCGATGCAGTAGCCGCAGCCAATGCAGTTTTCCTGCTGGAAGTCGACGATGCCGTTCGCGTACTGAATAATCGCACCTGCGGAGGGACAGGCCTTCAGGCAGCCCGGTTCTTCGCAGTGCATGCAGCCATCTTTACGGATCAGCCACTCCAGCCTGCCGTTCTGTTCGGTTTCGCTAAAGCGCATCACCGTCCAGGATTTGGCGCTGAGATCCGCCGGGTTATCGTAAACCCCGACGCAGTGCCCCACCTCATCGCGGATATCATTCCACTCGGAGCAGGCCACCTGGCAGGCCTTACAGCCCACGCAGGATGACACATCGATAAGCTTGGCGACTTCCGCCTTAAAGTCCCGCGCGCGGGGCGCGGGAGTGATAGGGTTAGTCGCGGAGCGTTTAATAATGTCCTGTGTTTCCATCGCCATTGAATCGCCCCTTACGCTTTCTCGATGTTGACCAGAAACGCCTTATACTCCGGCGTTTGCGAGTTGGAATCGCCGACGTTCGGCGTCAGGGTATTGGCGATGTAGCCTTTACGGGCCACCCCTTCAAAGCCCCAGTGCAGCGGGATGCCGACGGTTTCCACCTGCTGGCCGTTGACGTTGAGCGTCTGCAGGCGACGGGTCACCACTGCCACCGCGCGAATAAAGCCGCGCATGCTGCTGACCGTCACCCGATCGCCGTTAGCAATCCCCTTGGCTTTCGCCAGCCCCTCGCTGATTTCGACGAACTGCTCCGGCTGCGCGATGGCGTTAAGCCGCGCGTGCTTGGTCCAGGTGTGGAAGTGCTCGGTCAGGCGATAGGTCGTACCGACGTACGGGAACCTGTCTTTCTTACCTAAGCGCACGGCATCCTCTTCATACAGACGCACCACCGGACTGGAGATAACGTTCGGGTGCAGCGGGTTGGTACCCAGCGGCGTCTCCATTGGCTCGTAGTGCTCAGGGAACGGACCTTCCGCCAGCTTATCCAGCGCAAACAGCCGGCCGAGGCCCTCCTGCTGCATGATAAACGGACCGGTTTTGCTCCCCGGCGGCGCGGTGTTGAAGTCCGGAATATCGTTCCCGACCCACTTAGCGCCGTTCCACTGGATCAGCATCCGTTTCGCATCCCACGGCCTGCCGTTGATATCCGCCGACGCGCGGTTATAGAGCACCCGGCGGTTTAGCGGCCACGCCCAGGCCCAGCCCAGGGTGTTGCCAAGGCCCGACGGATCGGCGTTATCGCGGTTGGCCATCTGATTGCCCTGCTCGGTCCAACTGCCGGTATAAATCCAGCACGAGGATGAGGTTGAGCCATCGTCGCGCAGCAGCGCGAAGCTGTTCAGCAGCTGGCCTTTTTTCGCCACCAGCGCGCCGTTGGCGTCGTAGAGATCCGCCAGCGCGTAGCCGTTGTTCTCTTTCGCCACCTCTTCCGATTCCGGACGATCCGGCTGCTTGTAGTCCCAGCCCATTTTCAGCAGCGGCTCGACGCCCTTGCCGCCCTCGGCGCGGTACATTTCGCGCAGACGGTGGTAGATCCCGGCAAGGATTTCGCCGTCGTTGCGCGCTTCGCCCGGTGCATCCTGGCCCTTCCAGTGCCACTGCAGCCAGCGTCCGGAGTTGGCGATAGAGCCATCTTCTTCGGCAAAGCAGGTGGACGGCAGGCGGAAGACTTCCGTTTGGATCGCCGCCGGGTCAACGTCGTTGGACTCGCCGTGGTTTTGCCAAAAGACGGAGGTTTCGGTCACCAGCGGATCGATAACCACCATGTACTTCAGCTTGCTGAGGCTGCGCACCACCTTGTTTTTGTCCGGGAAGGACGCCACAGGGTTAAAGCCCTGGCAGATGTAGCCGTTGACTTTGCCGCCATCCATCATGTTGAAATACTTGATAACGTCGTAGGTCTGATCCCATTTAGGTAACCAGTTAAAGCCCCAGTCGTTCTCTTTACGCGCCGCGTCGCCGTAGAAGGATTTCATCAGGCTGACGAAGAACTTAGGATAGTTGCTCCAGTAGTTCACCTGCTCGTCCAGCGTCGCTTTTGGCGTGTTGGCCTGCAGATAGCTGTGCAGATCCGTCTGCTTTTCCGACGGCAGCGTCAGATAGCCGGTCAGGCTGGTCGACAGCAGCCCGAGGTCGGTCAGCCCCTGGATATTGGAGTGGCCGCGCAGCGCGTTGACCCCGCCGCCTGCCATCCCCATATTGCCGAGCAGCAGCTGGATCATCGCCATGGTACGGATGTTCTGCGCCCCGACGGTGTGCTGCGTCCAGCCCAGCGCATAGAGGAAGGTGGTGGTGCGATCCGCCGCGCTGGTGGAGGCCAGCACTTCGCACACCTTGAGGAAGTCCGCTTTTGGCGTCCCGCAGATGTTCTCCACCACGTCCGGCGTATAGCGGGAGACGTGCTGTTTCAGCAGGTTCCAGACGCAGCGCGGATGGGTCAGGGTTTCATCGCGTTTGGCAAAGCCGTTTTCATCAAACTGGTAGTTCCAGGAGGACTTATCGTACTGGCGTTTTTCCGCGTCGTAGCCGCTGAACAGGCCGTCGTCGAAGGCAAAATCATCGCGCACCAGCAGGTTAGCGTTGGTGTAGTGCCTGACGTATTCGGCGTTAATTTTGTTATTTTCAATCAGGTACAGCAGTACCCCCGACAGGAAGGTAATGTCGGTGCCGGAGCGAATCGGCGCATAGATATCGGCCACCGATGCCGTACGCGTAAAGCGCGGATCGACGACGATAAGCGTCGCATCGTTGTTATTCTTTGCTTCTAACGCCCAGCGGAATCCCACCGGATGGGCTTCAGCGGCGTTGCCGCCCATCACCATCACCACGTTAGCGTTTTTGATATCAACCCAGTGGTTGGTCATCGCACCGCGACCAAATGTTGGAGCAAGACTTGCTACCGTTGGTCCGTGTCAGACGCGCGCCTGGTTGTCTACCGCCAGCATGCCGAGAGAACGCACAAACTTCTGCGTCAGCATGCCGGTTTCATTACTCGCCGCGGATGCGCACAGCATCCCGGTGGAAAGCCAGCGGTTAACCGTTACGCCCTGTTCGTTGTTCTCAATAAAGTTGGCGTCACGGTCGGCTTTCATTAGTTTGGCAATGCGATCGAAGGCCTCATCCCACGAAATACGCTGCCACCTGTCGGAGCCCGGCGCGCGGTATTGCGGGTAGCGCAGGCGGTTTTCGCTGTGCACGTAGTCCAGCAGACCGGCCCCTTTCGGGCACAGCGCGCCGCGGCTCACCGGGTGATCCGGGTCGCCTTCGATATGATAAATTGCTTCTTTTGCGTTCTTCGCGCCGTCGCCCAGGCTATACATTAATAGCCCGCAGCCCACGGAGCAGTATGTGCAGGTGTTGCGGATCTCTTTGGCACGCAATAGCTTGTAGTTACGCGCCTGAGCCAGCGCCATTTTGGGTGCAAAACCCAGGGCAGCAGCTGTTGTTCCGGCCATACCGCCTGCGCAGATTTTGAAAAACTTTCTGCGGCTGACGTCCATTGATTTTCTCCATACGGGAATTTTGTTCATCGCGGGGGAAAGCTAACAGCAATGTCCCTGTTTTTATTGCGCCAAATCAATGTCGAAAACGGTCGCCCCCTTAATAGTCAGACCTCGCAGGTTTAATTACTCACTTAGTATTAACGCCTAACGAAAATATCGGCCAGGCGGAATAGAAAAGTGTTATAAATCGAAGCTTAATTGGTATTGGCATCAGGTTTAAGATGGAAAAGAAAAAGGCAACGTTAACCGGACTGGTGGCTATTGTACTGTGGAGCACCATGGTCGGTTTGATTCGCGGGGTGAGCGAAGGGTTAGGTCCGGTAGGCGGCGCGGCAATGATCTACAGCCTCAGCGGTATATTGCTGGTGTTTACCGTTGGCTTTCCGCAGCTGCGTCAGTTCCCGCGCCCCTATTTACTGGCCGGCAGCCTGCTGTTTGTCAGCTATGAAATCTGCCTCGCGCTTTCTCTGGGCTTTGCCGGCACCCGCCAGCAGGCGATCGAAGTGGGTATGGTCAACTATCTGTGGCCCAGCCTGACGATTTTATTCGCCATTCTCTTTAATCAGCAGAAAAGCACCTGGCTGGTTATTCCCGGCTTATTTATTGCGCTGTTTGGCGTCATTTGGGTATTAGGCGGTGAGCATGGCCTGAATATTGATGAAATTATCAGCAACGTCGTCTCCAGCCCCCTGAGCTATATTCTGGCATTTGTCGGCGCCTTTATCTGGGCGGCCTATTGCACGGTCACCGCCAAATATGCGAAAGGCAAAAACGGTATCACCCTGTTCGTATTATTAACGGCGCTGACCCTGTGGCTGAAATTTCTGTTCAGCGAGCAGCCACCGATGAACTTTAGCTGGCCGGTGGTTATCAAGCTGGTGATGGTCGCGGTGGCTCTGGGGCTGGCCTACGCGGCGTGGAACGTGGGGATCCTCCACGGCAACGTCAGCCTGCTGGCGGCGGCATCGTACTTTACGCCGGTGCTCTCATCGGCGCTGGCGGCGGTTCTGCTGAGCGCATCCCTGTCGTGGTCGTTCTGGCAGGGAGCCGGCATGGTCTGCGCCGGCTCCCTACTCTGCTGGTACGCGACCCGACGCTAGCCGAGATCGCCCCCGGCCACCGGCAGCGTAACGCCGGTGATATAGCTTGCCTCATCGCTGGCGAGAAACAGGATCGCGTTTGCCTGTTCCGCCAGCGTCCCGTAGCGATGCATCAGGCTGCTCTGCACCGTTTGATCGACCACCTGCTGATACCAGGCCTGCTCCTGCGCCGTTGGCGTCTCGCTATTGCGTGGCGTCAGGCGCGCCGGGGCCTCGGTGCCGCCGGGCGCCACCGCGTTGATGCGAATGCCGCTGTCGCTGTACTCCATGGCAATCGAGCGGGTCAACGCGTTGACCCCGCCCTTGGCCGCTGAATAGGGAACCCGGTTCACTCCCGCGGTCGCCACGGACGAGACGTTAACGATAGCGCCCTTGCCCTGCCGTAGCATCCACGACAGCGCCGCCCGGCAGCCCCACAGCGTCGGAAACAGCGACCGGCGGATCTCCTGTTCAATCTGCTGCGGCTGATATTCGGCGAAGGGCCGCGCCCAGATGGTGCCGCCAATATTGTTGATCAGTACGTCGAGGCGGCCGAAATGGGCCACACCTTCGGCAAAAACCTGCTCGGTGCTCGCCCACTGCTCAAGGTCGGCCTCCAGCGCCAGCACGTCGCAGCCGGACTCCGCCAGCGCCGCCGCCAGCTCGTGTACGTAGCGGGAGCGGTCGATCAGCAGCAGCCGCGCGCCCTCGCGCGCCGCCTGCTCAGCCGTCTGGCGGCCGATCCCCTGGGCCGCGCCGGTGATCGCCACTACCTTATCCTGAAATCGCATGCTCTCTCCTTATGCCGCCGCGCTCTGGCTGGCAATAAACTTTTCATACCAAAAACCGGCCGGCTCAACGCCGCGGTCGCGAAGCGCGGAGGAGACCGCGTTAACCATCGGCGGCGGACCGCAGAGGTAGATATCAACATCCCCGGCGTTAAGCATGGATTCATCGAGATGGTCGGTGACAAACCCACGCTGCGGACAGCCGCTTTGCGGGTCGGCCACCACCGGCAGCCAACGGTAGCCACAGAGCTGGCCGACGAAGGCGTCCAGCGCCTCGGTTTTGACCAGATCGCTATCGCGGGTTACGCCGTACACCAGGGTTACCGGGCGGGTGCTACCCTGCTGCACGAGGGTGTGCAGCATCGACAGCAGCGGCGCCAGGCCGGTTCCGCCGGCGAGCATCAGCAGCGGACGCTCGCCGCCGCGCAGATAAAAGCTACCCATCGGCCCACTGAGGATCAGCCGCTCGCCGGGCCGTGCGCGCTGCGTCAGCCACTGGCTCATGATGCCGCCGGGCACGTTGCGGATCAGAAAACGGCCCTCGCGCGCCCCGGAAAGGGAGCTAAAGGAGTAGGCCCGCACGTGGGGGGTACCCGGCACCTGAATATTGATGTACTGCCCCGGCAGAAACGCCAGCGCTTCGTCAAGCGCGACCACCAGCTCAAGGGCGCTCTCCGACAGGGCGTTCACCGCCACCACCGCCGCGCCGACGCTGGCCAGCGCGGTTTTGCACTGCGCCGCCGCCACCGGCACGTCAATCACGCAGTCGCTGGTCGGGATCATCTGGCAGGTCAGCACCTGGCGCGCGGCGGCCTCCTCGTCGCTCAGCGCCTCTTCGAGATAGTCATCGCCGAGGGCGTAATCACCGCTGGCGCAGCGGCATTTACAGGTGCCGCAGACGCCGTCCGAGCAGTCCATCGGCAAATTCACCTTCTGTCGATAGGCGGCATCCAGCACCTTCTCCCCGGGGTTGCAGTGGATAAAGCGGGTGATGCCGTCCTCAAAATTGAGCGCAATATTAAAGGTCATAAGCCCCTCTTAAATATGGTAAACGTCGATGACCTGACGGATGTAGTCGTTGTTCAGGCGCACGGTTTTTCGCACAATCTGCGGCCTGCCGTCCTCGACGGTGAGAGTGCAGCAGGTCGAGCCAAAATAGGCATCGGTCTGCTGGTAGCGATGGCTCCAGGTCACCCAGCTGTAGCGCACCTCCAGGCCCTGCTCGCCTTCGCCCATTAGCTCCACGTTGCTTATCATGTGCGTGGTCCGCGGCTCCGGGGTGCTGGCGCCGGAGCGTTCCGTTTTGATGCGGTATACCCGGTCCTCAAGCCCGTCGCGGTTGGGGTAGTAGATCAGCGAAATCTCGCGCTGTGGGTCGCGGGTGAGCCGGTCGTCATCGCCCCACGCCGGCATCCAGAACACCACCTTCGGGCTGTAGCACGTCAGCCATTCGTCCCACTGGCGGTCGTCAAGCAGGCGGGCTTCGTAGTAGAGAAACTGGCGAACCTGTTCAAGCGTCAACATTACGCCACCTCCACGCGCTGGGTAATCGACTGGTCGTAGCGCTGCTGCTCTTTATCAAGCGCCGCCAGCATCACGTTCTGCCAGTGGTGGTGATGGGCGATATACAGGGCTTCATCCTCCGACTTGACTCCGCTCAGCAGCGGCGTAAATCCGGCGTGCCGGGCGTGTTCATCCGCGCCATCGACCCAGTGCAGCGCGCCGCGGCTGAGGTCGCTCCACGCCAGGCTCTCGCCGAGGTAGCCGCGCTGGCAGGCGCTGAACTCTTCGAGGTCATCCGGGGTGCCCATTCCGCTGACGTTAAAGAAATCCTCGTACTGGCGAATACGCAGGGCACGGGCCTCGTCGGGTTCCCCTTTTGGCGCAAAGCACCAGATGGTCACTTCGGTTTTGTCGACCGCGATCGGGCGGATCACGCGGATCTGAGTGGAGAACTGATCCATTAAGTAGACGTTAGGATAGAGGCACAGGTTGCGGGTCTCGTTGACCATCTGGTCAGCGCGCAGCTCGCCAAACTCCGCCTGCAGGCGCGGCAGGTGCGCGTAAACCGGACGCACCTCCGGATTGAGCGCGCGGGTCCACAGCAGCATATGGCCGTTTTCAAAGCCGTAGCCGCCGCCGAGGCTTTTCGACCAGCCGTTGGCGTCCACCGAGTGCGTCCCTTCCGCTTCGTAGTTGCGCCGCGACATCGTTGAGGCGTAGTTCCAGTGCACCACGCTGACGTGGTAGCCGTCGGCGCCGTTTTCCGCCCCCAGCTTCCAGTTACCCTCATAAACATAGCTCGAGGAGCCTTTGAGGACCTCCAGCCCTTCGGCCGCCTGATCGACCATCAGATCGATAATCTTCAGGGTCTCGCCGAGATACTGCTCCAGCGGCTGCACGTCGTCGCTGAGGCTGCCGAACAGAAAGCCGCGGTAGGACTGAAAGCGCGGGAGCTTTTTCAGGTCATGGGAACCCTCGTGCTTAAACGTCTCCGGGTAGCCGCCGGTGCTCTCGTCTTTCGCTTTTAGCAGCTTGCCGCTATTGCCAAAGGTCCAGCCGTGGAACGGACAGGTGAAGGAGTTTTTATTCCCGGTTTTGCGCCGACACAGCATGGCGCCGCGGTGCGCGCAGCTATTAATAAGCGCATGGAGCTGGTTCTGTTTATCCCGGGTAATAATCACCGGCTGGCGCCCGAGGGTCAGGGTATAATAATCTCCGGCCTCGGCAATTTGACTTTCATGGGCGAGGAACGCCCAGTTGCCTTCGAATATATGCTTCATTTCAAAATCAAATAGCTGGCTGTCGGTAAATATTGAACGATGACAGCGATAAATATGCTTTTCACGGTCAACAATTAATGCGTTGCTAATTTTAGCTTTTAACGTTGCGTACGTTTTTTGCATGAGTCAGGTCCTCCTGCATGATTCAGGATTAAAAGGCGGTGGTGAGATAATGACGACGCGGTACGGATTAATTAAGGCGATGGTACCGGTAGCCCGGACAGGGCGCGACGCCGCTGCCCGGGTTAAAAGAGCGGCTTACTCCTGCGCGCGCAGGCGGGTGCCGCGCTGCTCTTCATCGGCGTTTAGCGCCGGGCAGAGGGTGAAATCAAAGCACACTTCGGTATGCGCGCCGTCGAGCTTACGCTGCTGGATAAGCTCGCGATCGGTGATTTTAACCGGATCGGCGATCAGCCCGTCGCGGGTAGCAAAGGCGAAGTCATCCCACAGGTATTTATCGCCATTGAGGTTAATCTGACTGGTTAAATGCCTGTGGCCCGGCGCCGAGACGAAGAAGTGTATATGCGCCGGGCGATTGCCGTGGCGCCCCAGCTGGTCAAGCAGCTTCTGGGTCGGGCCATCCGGCGGGCAGCCGTAGCCGGAAGGCATGATGCTGCGCACGCTGTAGCGGCCGTCGGCGCCGGTACGAATGCGGCGGCGCAGGTTATATTCCCCCTGGCTCTGGTCGAAGAAGGAGTAATTTCCGAGGGTGTTGGCGTGCCAGATATCGACCACGGCGTTCGCAACCGGGCGCCCCTGGGTGTCGCAAACCTGGCCATGCAGCCACATGACCTCTCCCGCATCTTTGCCGTCATCCATTCGCGCGTGCCCATCGCTCAGCGGCGCGTTGGCGACGTACAGCGGCCCCTCAATCGTGCGCGGGGTGCCGGTTTCCCGGTGCTGGGCGGCTTCGATAGCGTCCTGGCGCAGGTCGAGGAAGTGCTCGATTCCGAGGCCCGCCGCCAGCAGCGCCGCCTCCTGACGCCCGCCCAGCTCGTGGAGATAGTTCACCGCGTGCCAGAACTCTTCCTGGCTAATATTATAATCATCGATCAGGGTGCACATATCTTCGAGGATGCGATGGACGATAGCTTTAAAGCGCTCGTTGCCGCCGGGAACGTTCAGGCCGGCGCTTTCACGTAATAATTTCTGCACGGCTTCTTGTTGTACGAAAGAATTTTTCATAACGATTCTCACTTATTGCTTGCAGCTTATTTGTAGGGTTTACGCCGATATAAACCGGCGCGAGGTTAATTATTATTATTTATCGTCTTCACGAATCGATGATGGATGACGGCAGAGCGCCTCCACGCGTATTTCCATAAACGGGTACAGCGGTAGAGCCATTAATATCTGATGCAGTTCTTCGGCATCCCGCACGTCAAAAATACTGACGTTGGCGTACAGCCCGGCGACGCGCCAAATATGTCGCCATTTACCTTCCCGCTGCAGCTGCTGCGAGTAGGCCTTTTCGCGCAGCTTGATCTCCTCAATTTCGGTGCCGGGAAACCCCAGCGGAATATTGACGGTCATATCCACTTTGAACAGCATTTCTCTCTCCTGTGCGCGCTTACGCTTTACGGGTATAAAACTGCAGCTTATCTTCGTCCAGCTCGACGCCGAGCCCCGGCGTCTGCGGCAGAACGACCTGCCCCTCGGCGAAGGTCAGCGGCACGCTGATGATGTCGTCCTTCAACAGCAGCGGGCCAAACATCTCGGTTCCCCACTGCAGCGGCAGCGTTGACCAGGCGTGCAGCGATGCCACCGTGCCGACGCTCCCTTCCAGCATGGTGCCGCCGTACAGGCCAATGCCCGCCGCCTGCGCCACCCGCGCGAGGGCCAGCACGCTGGCCGGACCGCCGGCTTTAGCAATCTTCAGCGCGTAGGCACCGCTGAATCCTTGCTGGGCCAGGCGGTAGCCGTCATAGTGGGTGGCGACGGCTTCATCCGCCAGGATCGCGGTCTCGACGCGGTGGCTAAGGCGCACCAGGGCGGCGTTATCCTGCGCGCTAACCGGCTGTTCGATAAGGTCGACCCCCATCGCCGCCAGCTCGCGGCAGCCCCTGGCCGCGGCGGTGGCGTCCCACGCCTGGTTGACGTCAACCCGGATGCTGGCCCGGTCGCCCAGCGCCTCGACGATCGCGCGGGTGTGCCTGAGGTCGGTAGCCAGCTCCCGGGCGCCAATTTTTAGCTTGAACGCCTGATGGCGGCGTTCGCTCAGCAACCGTTCGCCTTCAGCAATGTCCTTCGCGGTATCGCCGCTCGCCAGCGTCCACAGCACCGGCAGCGAGGTCTGCAGCGCCCCGCCCAGCAGCGCCGAAACCGGCAGCCCCAGCGCTTTGCCCTGGGCATCGAGCAGCGCGGTCTCAATCGCCGATTTGGCAAAGGTATTGCCTTTAACGGCGCCGTTCATGCGCTCGGTGAGCGCGTTGAGGTTATCCGCCGGCTGGCCCTTGAGCAGCGGCGTCAGATAGTGGGTAATGGCGGAGACAATGGCCTCCGGGCTTTCGACGCCATAGCTCAGGCCACCAATGGTGGTCGCCTCGCCGATCCCACAGATGCCGTCGGAGCGCGTGAGGCGAATAATCACCAGCGTCTGGCAGCCCATGGTGGCCATTGAGAGTTTGTGCGGGCGAATGGTCGGGACATCAACCAGCCAGCTTTCAATGCGTTCTACGGTCGCGGTCATCTTCTGTTCCCAATCGTGAAATAGCCGGACCCGGGAGCGTTCGCGCAGCGCCCGCGGCGGCCCCGGTAAGGTGGCCAGGCGCGGCGGCTGCATAAACGCTATCGGGTATAACTTTTTGTGCCCCCAACCATAACGGGAGGTGACGATGCCTTTGACAATAGGGGGCACTCGCCGGCACGGTCAACGGCGATAATCGAAATGTTGTGCGATTATCGACGCGCTTGTTAAATTGAGGTTAATAATGTGATCCGGGTGGAAAAACGCGCACATTCCGCCGCCGCCCGTTGCGCGCAGGGTATAGTGGTGCCCGCGAGCTTTGTCTTCGAATGGAGAGGAATTCAATGAGCGATAGACCCCCAACCACCCTCAGCGCCAGGCAGGCCGAACACGACCCAAACTTTATGCTGTCGCTGGCGCGCGGGCTGGAGGTGCTCAACGCCTTTACACCCCAGCGCCAGCGGCTGACCATTTCGCAGCTCAGCCAGAAAACGCAAATTTCTCGCGCCGCCGTGCGCCGCTGCCTCTATACCCTGGCGGCGCTCGGGATGGTGCACAGCCCCGATGGCCGCAGCTACGAGCTGCTGCCGCGCGTGCTGGCGGTGGGCCACGCCTACCTTGCCGGCACGCCGCTGGCAAAAGTGGCGCAGACCGCGCTGGATACGCTAGGCAAAACGCTGGGCGAGTCCTGTTCGGCCGCCACCCTGGATGGGGATAACGTGCTGTATATCGCCAGAGCCGCGGTCAACAACCTGCTCAGCGTCGACATCGGGCGCGGCAGCCGCCTGCCCGCCTGGGCCACCTCGATGGGCCGGGTGCTGCTCAGCGCGCTGCCGGAAGAGCAGCTTGAGGTGACGTTGTCACGGGCCGTGCTAATGCGCTACACCCCGCATACGGTGTGCGATCTGCCGGGATTGCGCGAGGAAATTGCTAAAGTCCGCATGCAGGGATACGCGCTTGCGGACAGGCAGATTGAGGTTGGGCTGTGCTCGCTGGCGGTGCCGCTGCTGTCGCGCGGCGGCCAGGTGGTGGCGGCGCTCAACGTTGGCGTGCCTGCGCCCGCGATGAGCGCCGGGGCGCTAAAAGAGCTGGCCCTGGCGCCGCTGCGCCGGGCCGCCATGGATCTCTCTCTCCAGCTATAGGGCGTCACTCACCGGCGGCACCTTCGCGAGGCTGCGCCAGATCCCCATTGCCAGCAGCAGCAGCAGGACGCCGGCCGTCGCCAGGACGATACTGTGGGCGCTGATAAACGCCGTTTTGGCCGCCTCAACCAGCGCATGGGCCGGAATAGCGGGCATCGACTGGGCCAGATTTATCGCCTCGCTGATAGAGGATGCGGCCTGCTCCGCCGCGCCGCCGTCAATACCGTTCGGTAATACAATCGACGCGCTGTAGCTGCGGGTCAGGATCAGGCCAAAGAGCGCTATGCCCAACCCGGCGCCGAGTTCATAGGCCATCGTTTCAATCGCTCCCGCCGCGGCCGCCTTCTCTTTTGGCGCGGCGGCCATAATCGCCGCGCTGGAGGCCAGCAGCGCGCTGGCAACGCTGAAGCCCAGCATCGTCATCAGCCCCCACGCCAGCCACGGCTGGCTGCTAAAGTCGGTCATCGACAGCCCGAGGAAGCTGAACGCGCTGAGCAGCATCCCGCCGGTGGCGACCTGACGCAGGCCGAGACGCGAGACCATCATCCCGGCGATCGGCCCGCTAAATCCGCTGGCCGCCATCAGCGGCAGCATAAATAGCCCGGCCTCAAACGGCGTTTTACCGTGCACAAACTGCAGCTCCTGCGCCATCAGCAGTTCGAAACCCACCAGCGTAATCAGCGCCGTCATTGCCATCATCACGCCGCTTAGAATAATGCGGTGCGTGAAGAGGCGCATATCCACCATCGGCCTCGCCGACGAGAGCTGCCGGCGCACGAAGGAGAACAGCATCCCCGCTCCGGCGAGGGCCACCAGTCCGGTGATCCACAGCTCAAGCTGCCCTTTGAGTGCCGTTTTGGCGCTAAAGACCAGCATCAGGATCGCCGTAATCAGCATCAGCGCCTGCAGCATATTGAGCGGCTGCTCGCGTCGCGCGGGCTGGCGCGGCACCATGCGCGCGCTGAAGGCCATAACCACCAGCACGATGGGGACGTTGAGCAGGAAGACCGATCCCCAGTAGAAGTGCTCCAGCAGCATTCCGCCCACCAGCGGGCCGAAAGCCGCGCCGCCTGAGCCAATCGCCGCCCACAGGCCCAGCGCCATGTTGCGGTGGCGGGCTTCGGCGAAGGTGTTACGAATGCCGGCCAGCGTCGCCGGGACGATCATTGCGGCCCCGATGGCCAGCAGCGCCCGGGAGGCAATCAGCGCCATCGCGCTGGGGGAAAAGGCCGCCGCCAGCGACGCAACGCCGAAAATCCCGCTGCCGAGCAGCAGCAGGCGCTTAAAGCCAATTTTGTCGCCAAGCGCGCCCATCGGCAGCACCATACCGGCCATCACTAATGAATAGATATCAATGATCCACAGCAGTTCGTTGCTGCTGGTTCCCAGCGATACGCTAAGCGTTGGCGCCGCCACGTGCAGCACCGTGGCATCGATCGCCACTGGCAGATAAACCAGCAAAATCGCTATCAGCGTTAACCATTGCCGAGACATACTACATTTCCTCAATTAACTAAATTGGACACGCGTCCAGGAATGCGATCCTGCCGGATTGTTGAACGACTGTCCAACTTTTTGTTACTATCGATGAAAACCACTGTGCGGCGGGAGAATATGAACTATTTAAGTCGGGAAGATCGGCGGGAAGTTATCCTGCAGGCGGCGATGCGCGTGGCCCTGCGCGGCGGCCTTGGCGCAATGACCGTTCGGCAGATAGCCGGCGAAGCCGGCGTGGCCACCGGGCAGCTGCACCACCACTTCACCTCCATCGGCGAGCTGAAGGCCCACGCCTTCGTCCAGCTGATTCGGGATATGCTGGCCATCCAGCTGGTTGACGATGCGGCGAGCTGGAACGAGCGCCTGTTTTCTATGCTCGGCAGCGAAGATGGCCGACTGGAGCCTTACATTCGCCTGTGGCGCGAGGGGCAGCTGCTTTCCAGCAGCGATAGCGACATCAAAGCGGCCTATCTGCTCACCATGAGCCTGTGGCACGAAGAGACCGTCAACATTATTCAGCGCGGAACCGTGGCCGGGGAGTTTCATCCCGGCGATAGCGCGGAGAACATTGCCTGGCGGCTCATCGCCCTCGTTTGCGGTCTGGACGGCATCTACGCGCTGGGAATGAAGGAGATTGATGACGCCACCTTTAGTCGTTATATAAAATATTATATAAAGATGGAGCTTCTACGTTCGCCTGAAAAGCCCCAGACCTGACGCCCCCGCCGCCTGCGGGAGGCGGCGTAGACCTTTCACCCGACGAGGCTCTTCTGTGGAAGCGGTAGCAAGCCCCTTAACCTCACAACTATTTTACATTTTGTAACAAATGAAAACCCTCTATTCACAGCGTGTTTTCTTCCGCCGCGCTTTTTTTATCTATTCTTTCAAACATTACAATAATTAAAACGACCAGCCTGCATAACAACCGCTGTTTTATTTTCTATTTTCCGCTCTTCCGATCTCTCTTTTCTTTGGTTACGGTGCAATCGAGGGCAATATGCCAACACAAAATGAGAAAGATAATCATTACCTTTTAAAAGACTGGAGACCCGAAAACCCGGCATTTTGGGAAAATAAAGGCAAAAAGATTGCGCGAAGAAATCTTTGTATTTCAGTCGCCTGCCTGCTACTCGCCTTCTGCGTCTGGATGTTATTTAGCGCAGTAGCGGTCAATCTTAATAAAGTCGGATTTAATTTCACTACCGACCAACTCTTCTTATTAACCGCCCTTCCTTCGCTTTCCGGGGCAATATTACGCGTGCCCTATTCGTTTATGGTGCCAATATTTGGCGGGCGCTACTGGACGGTAATCAGTACCGTTATATTAGCGATCCCATGCCTGTGGCTCGGCTTCGCGGTGCAGGACCCGGCGACGCCGTACTGGATATTTATCACCATCGCCCTGCTGTGCGGTTTCGCCGGTGCCAACTTTGCCTCCAGCATGGGCAATATCAGCTTTTTCTACCCGAAGGCTAAGCAAGGCAGCGCGCTCGGCGTTAACGGCGGGCTGGGCAACCTCGGGGTCAGCGTGATGCAGCTGCTGTCGCCTATTTTCGTGTTCCTCCCGCTGTTTACCTTCCTCGGCGTGCGCGGCACCGAACAGCCGGATGGTTCGATCCTCTGGCTCGGCAACTCGCCGCTGATCTGGGTTCCCCTGCTGCTGATTGCCACCGCCGCCGCCTGGTTCGGCATGAACGATATCGCCGGTTCCAAAACGTCAATTCGCGACCAGCTGCCGGTGCTAAAACGTCCGCATATGTGGCTGCTGAGCCTGCTGTACCTGGCGACCTTCGGCTCGTTTATCGGCTTCTCCGCCGGCTTTGCGATGCTGGCGAAAACGCAGTTCCCGGACGTCAATATTCTGCAACTGGCCTTCTTCGGGCCGTTTATCGGCGCCCTGGCCCGCTCGTTTGGTGGCATTATCTCAGACCGCCTCGGCGGGGTTAACGTGACGCTTGCCAACTTTGTCCTGATGGCGCTGTTTACCGGCCTGCTGTTTCTCACCCTGCCGGGCTCCGGCTCCGGCAGCTTCCTCGCCTTTTACGTGGTGTTTATGGGGCTGTTCCTCACCGCCGGCCTCGGCAGCGGCTCCACCTTCCAGATGATCGCCGTGATCTTTCGACAAATCACCGTCGATAGCGTCAAAAAACGCGGCGGGACCGACGAACAGGCCCAGCATGAGGCGGTGACCGATACCGCCGCCGCGCTCGGCTTTATCTCCGCCATTGGCGCCGTGGGGGGCTTCTTCATCCCCAAAGCCTTTGGCACCTCGCTGGCCATGACCGGTTCTCCGGTCGGCGCCATGAAGATCTTTTTTGTGTTTTACGTGGTTTGCGTGCTGGTGACCTGGCTGGTCTACGGGCGCCGCAAGCCGGCAACGAAATAAACAGAACAAGAAATACATGTTGAGCAGTGTAACCACGGGGGCGCAATCCCCCGTCAGGAGATAATGTCATGAGCAAACTACTGGATCGCTTTCGCTACTTTAAGCAAAAAGGCGAAAGCTTTGCCAACGGCCACGGCCAGGTGTACAACACCAACCGTGACTGGGAGGATAGCTACCGTCAGCGCTGGCAGTTCGATAAGATTGTCCGCTCCACGCACGGCGTAAACTGTACAGGCTCATGTAGCTGGAAGATCTACGTTAAAAACGGGCTCGTCACCTGGGAAACCCAGCAGACCGACTATCCCCGCACCCGCCCTGACCTGCCGAACCACGAGCCGCGCGGCTGCCCGCGCGGTGCCAGCTACTCGTGGTACCTCTACAGCGCCAACCGTCTGAAGTACCCGCTGGCGCGCAAGCGGTTGATTGAGCTGTGGCGCGAGGCGCTGACGCAGCACCCGGACCCGGTGAACGCGTGGAACAGCATCATGCAGGACCGGCAAAAATGCCTGAGCTACAAGCAGGCCCGCGGCAAAGGCGGGTTCATTCGCTCGACCTGGAAAGAGCTCAATCAGCTGATCGTCGCCGCCAACGTCTGGACCATTAAAAACTACGGCCCGGACCGCGTGGCCGGCTTCTCGCCCATTCCGGCAATGTCGATGGTCTCCTACGCCGCCGGTACCCGCTATCTGTCGCTGATCGGCGGAACCTGCCTGAGCTTCTATGACTGGTACTGCGACCTGCCGCCCGCCTCGCCGATGACCTGGGGCGAGCAGACTGACGTGCCGGAATCCGCCGACTGGTACAACTCCAGCTACATTATCGCCTGGGGCTCTAACGTCCCGCAGACCCGTACGCCGGACGCCCACTTCTTCACCGAAGTGCGCTACAAAGGCACCAAAACCATCGCCATCACCCCGGACTATTCGGAAGTCGCCAAGCTCTGCGACCAGTGGCTGGCGCCCAAACAGGGTACCGACAGCGCGCTGGCAATGGCGATGGGCCACGTGATCCTCAAGCGCTTCCACCTCGATAACCCCAGCGATTACTTCCTCAACTACTGTCGCCACTACACCGATATGCCGATGCTGGTGATGCTCGACAGGCGCGACGACGGCACCTGGGTGCCCGGGCGCATGCTGCGTGCTTCGGACCTGCTGGACGGGCTGGGCGAAAGCAACAACCCGGAGTGGAAAACCGTCGCTTTCAACGCCGAAGGGGAGCTGGTGGCGCCCAACGGCTCGATCGGCTTTCGCTGGGGTGAGAAAGGCAAGTGGAACCTCGAGCAGCTGGCGGCCGGCAGGGAGACCGAGCTGCGGCTCTCCCTGCTGGATATCAAGGATTCCGTCGCCGCAGTGGGCTTCCCCTACTTTGGCGGTAACGAAAACCCGCACTTTCGCAGCGTGAAGCAGGAGCCGGTGCTCATCCATCAGCTGCCGGTGAAGCAGCTGGCGCTGGCAAACGGTGAAAGCGGCCTGGTGGCCAGCGTTTACGATCTGGTGCTCGCCAACTACGGTCTCGATCGCGGCCTCGATGATGCCAACGCGGCGCAGGATTTTGACGATCTTAAAGCCTACACCCCGGCCTGGGCCGAGGAGATCACCGGCGTGTCGCGCCGACACATCGAGCAGATCGCCTGGGAGTTCGCCGATACCGCGCATAAGACCCACGGTCGTTCGATGATTATCCTCGGCGCCGGCGTCAACCACTGGTATCACATGGATATGAACTACCGGGGGATGATCAACATGCTGGTGTTCTGCGGCTGCGTCGGGCAGAGCGGCGGCGGCTGGTCGCACTACGTGGGCCAGGAGAAGCTGCGCCCGCAAACCGGCTGGCTGCCGCTGGCCTTCGCCACCGACTGGAACCGCCCGCCGCGCCAGATGAACAGCACCTCTTATTTCTACAACCACTCCAGCCAGTGGCGCTACGAAAAACTCACCGCCCAGGAGCTACTGTCGCCGCTGGCCGACGCCAGCCGCTTTAGCGGCCACCTGATTGATTTTAACGTCCGCGCCGAGCGCATGGGCTGGCTGCCGTCGGCGCCGCAGCTGAGCGTCAACCCTCTGACCATTAAGCAGCAGGCCGATTCCGCCGGACTCTCTCCCGCCGACTTCACCGCCCAGGCGCTGAAATCCGGCGATATCCGCTTTGCCAGCGAGCAGCCGGATAACGGCAAAAACCATCCGCGAAACATGTTTATCTGGCGCTCCAACCTGCTGGGCTCGTCCGGGAAAGGTCACGAGTACATGCTCAAATACCTGCTGGGCACCGACAGCGGCATTCAGGGCGATGAGCTGGGAGCGACGGACGAGGTGAAGCCGGAAGAGGTGGAGTGGCAGACCGCCGCCATTGAGGGCAAGCTCGACCTGCTGGTGACCCTCGATTTTCGCATGTCGAGCACCTGTCTGTTCTCCGATATCGTCCTGCCGACCGCCACCTGGTATGAAAAAGACGATATGAATACCTCGGATATGCATCCGTTTATCCATCCGCTCTCCGCCGCCGTTGACCCGGCCTGGGATGCGAAAAGCGACTGGGAAATCTACAAAGATATCGCTAAAGCCTTCTCCGAGGTCTGCGTCGGCCATCTTGATAAAGAGACCGACGTGGTGCTCCTGCCGCTGCAGCATGACTCCCCGGGGGAGCTGTCGCAGCCCTTTGACGTCTTCGACTGGCACAAGGGCGAGTGCGATCTGATCCCCGGGAAAACCGCCCCGACCATCGCGGTGGTTGAGCGCGACTACCCGGCGACCTGGGAGCGCTTCACCTCCCTTGGCCCGCTGCTCGACAAGCTGGGCAACGGCAGCAAGGGGATTTCGTGGAATACCCAGGATGAGATCGATTTCCTCGGCAAGCTGAACTACGTCAAGCTCGACGGTCCGGCCAAAGGTCGTCCGCGCATCGATAGCGCGATAGACGCCAGCGAAGTGATCCTCAGCCTGGCGCCGGAAACTAACGGTCAGGTGGCGGTGAAGGCCTGGCACTCCCTCGGCGAATTTACCGGGCGCGATCACACCCACCTGGCGCTCAACAAAGAGGATGAGAAGATCCGCTTTCGCGATATCCAGGCCCAGCCGCGCAAAATCATCTCCAGCCCCACCTGGTCCGGCCTTGAGAGCGAGCACGTGTCGTACAACGCCGGCTATACCAACGTGCATGAGCTGATCCCATGGCGCACGCTTTCCGGCCGCCAGCAGCTCTATCAGGATCACCCGTGGATGCGCGCCTTTGGCGAAAGCCTGGTGGTCTATCGACCGCCGATAGACACCCGCAGCGTCAGCCATATGAAGGAGATCCCGCCCAACGGCTTCCCGGAAAAAGCGCTGAACTTCCTGACGCCGCACCAGAAATGGGGCATCCACTCCACCTACAGCGAAAACCTGCTGATGCTGACTCTGTCGCGCGGCGGGCCGATCGTCTGGCTCAGCGAAACCGACGCTAAGGAGCTGGGAATTGAGGATAACGACTGGATTGAGGCATTCAACGCCAACGGCGCCCTCACCGCCCGCGCGGTGGTCAGCCAGCGCGTGCCGCCCGGAATGACCATGATGTACCACGCCCAGGAGCGAATAATGAACATTCCGGGTTCTGAAGTCACCGGACGGCGCGGCGGGATCCACAACTCCGTCACCCGTATCTGCCCGAAACCGACCCATATGATCGGCGGCTACGCGCAGCTGGCCTACGGCTTTAACTACTACGGCACCGTCGGCTCTAACCGCGATGAGTTCATCGTGATTCGTAAAATGAAAAACATTAACTGGCTGGATGACGAAGGTCGCGATCAGGTACAGGAGGCGAAAAAATGAAAATACGCTCACAGGTCGGAATGGTGCTGAACCTCGACAAATGCATTGGCTGTCATACCTGTTCGGTCACCTGTAAGAACGTCTGGACCGGGCGCGAAGGCATGGAGTATGCCTGGTTTAACAACGTCGAAACCAAGCCCGGCATCGGCTATCCGAAAAACTGGGAAGACCAGGAGGAGTGGCAAGGCGGCTGGATCCGCGGGATCACCGGCAAGCTCACGCCGCGCCTCGGCAGCCGCGTCGGCGTGCTGTCTAAAATCTTCGCCAACCCGGTGCTGCCGGGGATCGACGACTATTACGAGCCCTTTACCTACGACTATCAGCATCTGCACACCGCCCCCGAAGGCCAGCACCTGCCTACCGCCCGCCCGCGCTCGCTGATCAGCGGCAAGCGGATGGATAAAATCACCTGGGGCCCCAACTGGGAGGAGCTGCTCGGCGGCGAGTTTGAAAAGCGCGCCCGCGATCGCAACTTCGAGGCGATGCAGAAAGAGATGTACGGCCAGTTTGAAAACACCTTCATGATGTACCTGCCGCGCCTGTGCGAGCACTGCCTCAACCCGAGCTGCGCCGCCACCTGCCCGAGCGGCGCCATCTACAAGCGTGAAGAAGACGGCATCGTGCTGATCGACCAGGACAAGTGCCGCGGCTGGCGCATGTGCATCAGCGGCTGCCCGTACAAAAAAATCTACTTCAACTGGAAAAGCGGCAAGTCGGAAAAATGCATCTTCTGCTATCCGCGCATCGAATCCGGTCAGCCGACGGTCTGTTCGGAGACCTGCGTCGGGCGTATCCGCTATCTCGGGGTGCTGCTGTATGACGCGGACCGCATCGAAGAAGCGGCCAGCACCGAGCATGAAACCGACCTCTACGAACGTCAGTGCGACGTGTTCCTTAATCCGCACGATCCGGCGGTAATTGAGGAGGCCCTGAAGCAGGGGATCCCGCATAACGTCATCGACGCCGCGCAGAAATCACCGGTCTATAAGCTGGCGATGGACTGGAAGCTGGCGCTGCCGCTGCATCCGGAATACCGCACGCTGCCGATGGTCTGGTACGTGCCGCCGCTGTCGCCGATCCAGTCGGTTGCCGACGCCGGCGGCCTGCCGAACAGCGGCAGCATTCTGCCGGCGGTCGAAAGCCTGCGTATTCCGGTGCAGTATCTGGCTAACCTGCTGAGCGCGGGCGACACCGGCCCGGTGCTGCGCGCCCTGAAGCGCATGATGGCGATGCGCCACTACAAGCGCTCCCAAACCGTAGAAGGCGTCACCGATACCCGCGCCATCGAGGAGGTCGGCCTCAGCGTCGAGCAGGTAGAGGATATGTACCGCTACCTGGCTATCGCCAACTACGAAGACCGCTTCGTGATCCCCACCAGCCATCGCGAAATGGCGGAGGACGCCTTCCCGGAAAAAAACGGCTGCGGCTTCACCTTCGGCGACGGCTGTCACGGCTCGGATACCAAATTTAACCTGTTTAACAGCCAGCGTATCGATGCGATCAATATCGGGGAGAGAGACTAATGCGGATCCTCAAGGTCATAGGTCTGCTGCTGGAGTACCCGGATGCCGTGCTGTGGGACAACCGCGAGGAGGCGCTGGCGCTGGTCAGCGCCGATGCGCCGGCCCTGCTGGCATTTGTTGAGCCGCTGCTGGCCGCGCCGCTGCTCGACCGTCAGGCCGAGTGGTGCGAAGTCTTTGAACGCGGGCGCGCCACCTCGCTGCTGCTGTTTGAGCACGTGCACGCGGAGTCTCGCGATCGCGGCCAGGCGATGGTCGACCTGATGAATCAGTACGAGCAGGCTGGCCTGCAAATCGACTGCCGCGAGCTGCCGGACCATTTACCGCTGTATCTGGAGTATCTCAGCACCCTGCCGCCGGAGGGCAGCCGCGAAGGATTGCAGAACGTCGCGCCGATTATGGCGCTGCTCGGCGGGCGGCTGAAGCAGCGCCAGTGCGAGTATTATCAGCTATTTGACGTGCTGCTGGCGCTGGCCGGCAGCAAACTCAATAGTGACAGTGTCACGAAGCAGGTGGCGGGTGAAAAGCGCGATGATACCCGCCAGGCGCTGGATGCGGTGTGGGAAGAGGAGCAGGTGAAATTTATCGAAGATAAATCCACCGCCTGCGACAGCTCCCCGCTGCAAAACTATCAACGACGCTTTAGCCAGGACGTCGCGCCGCAGTATGTCGACGTCCGTGCCGGAGGCCCGAAATGATACAGTACCTCAACGTCTTTTTTTACGATATCTACCCCTACCTCTGCGGCACGGTGTTTCTGCTTGGCAGCTGGCTGCGCTACGACTACGGCCAGTACACCTGGCGCGCCTCCTCGAGCCAGATGCTCGACAAGCGCGGTATGGTGCTGTGGTCAAACCTGTTCCACATCGGCATTCTCGGCATCTTCTTCGGCCACCTCTTCGGCATGCTGACGCCGCACTGGGTCTACTCGTGGTTCCTGCCGATGTCGCAAAAGCAGCTAATGGCGATGATCCTCGGCGGCGCCTGCGGCGTGCTGACGCTTATCGGCGGCGCGGGCCTGCTGGTCCGCCGCCTGACCAACCCGCGCATTCGGGCGACCTCGTCGACGGCGGATATTCTGATCCTCAGCATCCTGCTGATTCAGTGCATTCTTGGCCTGACGACGATCCCCTTCTCCGCCCGGCACCCGGACGGTAGCGAGATGCTCAAACTGGTGGACTGGGCGCAGGCGGTGGTGACCTTCCACGCCGGCGCTTCGGCGCATCTTGACGGCGTGGCGATTATCTACCGCGTCCATCTGGTGCTGGGGATGACTATCTTCCTGATATTCCCGTTCACCCGGCTGGTCCACGTCTGGAGCGCACCGGTCGAGTACCTGACCCGCCGCTACCAGGTGGTGCGCTCAAGGCGCTGAACCCTTATCCTCTTACAAGCAAATGGTCTGTTGTTCGCAAACCGCATTCAACAGACCATCTCTTCTCAGACCCGATAGCTGCAGGTATCGATCAATCGATATCCGCGATTTTATTGCCAGGAGAGATGTTGCGGAATTTTAGTGTCGAAGAATAGCGGTTGGGATTGCGTTGGGTAGAGAGTGGAATACTCCTCGGGGAAAGTGTGTTGCGCCAGATTCTCCACCGCGTTCAACGTATCGCTTAAGCTTGCTCCGTTCAATTTAAGTTCGGCGAGCGCAGCCTGCGTTTTTCCGCCAATAACGCCATCAATATTGCCTATATTCTCGCCTAAGCGAATCAGTAGCGCCTGCAGCTGGGCCTCCTTCTGCTGACCACCAAAAAAGTCGACCGGAATATTCGTGGCTAAAATGGCCGAAGCCGCGCCGGCCATATAAGGGTCAGGGAAATTATTTCCGAACTTATTCTGATAATAATTAATAACGGTCTGATGACTCCCTCGGCATTCAAAATGCCATGCTTCGTTTTTATACATATCCGGTGAGGAAATAATGGGCACAATATTATATTTTTTAGCCAGCGACCAAAAATTAGCCAGCGGCATTCCTGTTTTTCCCAGCTCAATATCCATTGCTCTACCGGCCTCATGAAAACTCCCACCGGGAGGCGGGCTATAGGCCTTTTTTTTGCCGTTAATGTAATCTAAATGCGCCTGGAGTTGCATATCATGGGAGCGAAAGAGATCGCTTAGGACAAGTTTCCCGCCCAGGCTAGCAACCTCAGACGCCAGCGCGTAAATAGCTCCCGCCATATCTGGCGTCGCTTTTGCCATGTAGTCGGGCAGCATGACCGTCGCCCCGGACTTATTTTTATAAATGGATTCAATGACTACCGTAACCAGAGGTGTGTGCATTTTATTCCCCTATCAATAGCAATATTGTTGGCCGCCACCACAAAGCTACGGCCGTCAGCCGGCATGGAAATAAATGTTATAAAAAAATCAGCGTGTTATACTGGTCATACTTCAAGTTGCATGTGTGTTGGCTACGTTCGCTCACCCGAATCACTTACTGGTGTAAGCTCATCGGGATTCACTCCCTTGCCGCCGTCCTGCAACTTGAATTATTTAGAGTATATATTCAAGATGAGATATTTAAAATAGCATCATAACAAATTAACTAACCGCTATTTTTTCTATGAAATAATGGCATAAGTCGCTAAAAACACAATCCGAAAAAACAAAAGCAACAATAACTTAAAACCAACAAGTTATTGATTTTCCGACGGCTATATAAATTTCATATTTCACGGCCATCAATAATTAATAAAAAACTTTGGATGCCTTCGGCGCTCGTTGATACTCTCCGGGAAAATATCTTTCATAGTTAATTATTTTGTCGCAAAAAATTCCACAGATGTCATATCCACTCAGCAATGAATAGTGGGCAGTTTACCGCTGATGTCGACAGTATGAATAATCTGGAAGCGCTGAATGATCCGGATCAGGGGCCGGCATAGCCTTTTGTATTTCATCGTCGTTGAGCAAAGCCTCGTCAAAGGTTATGTAGAAAAACCGCGCTTCACCTCCAGATACCGAGTAGCGCGCAAGACCAATCTTTACCTATTCCGCGTTAAGCGCCGGCAGCGCTGCCGGCGCTTAAATGGCGTCGCTATTTACCCGCATCCGGATGGGTGTCGAACGCCGCCATCACCGCCGCGAGGTCCGCCTCGCTAAAGCCGTGCTTCGCGTCATTCACCCCGAGGCCAAATCGCGTTTGCAGCGTTTCATACAGTGCCGCCACGTCGGGCAAATCGACCTTCTCCACCACCCGGCTACTATCCCAGTGGGTAAAGTGGAAGTTGGTTAAGGTCATCTTCCCGCCGTCAGCCATGTGGCGGCACAGCAGCAGATGGTGGCGAAAATGCGACTGCGGCCAGTGGGCGGACCAGAAATTGCCCATCACGTAATCGGCGGCAAACTGATAGCCTAAATCGAAATGATACATCGACTGCCAGTGCTCGTGATGGCTGAACTGCAGCGTCCAGCGCTCGCCTTCGTGCAGCAGGCGATAAACCCCGTGCGGGGTCTGCTGCTCAACGTCCGCCAGCAGCCTGATAGGCGCCGTCAGCGTTTGCCCGCCGAAGCCGACGTCGGCAATCCAGCGCTCGCCCTCCACCTCAACCAGCAGCAGGCGATGGGTTCGCGGCGGCATCTGCGGCGGATTCGCCAGCACCACGCGCCCTAGCAGGCTGCGTACCGAGAAGCCAATCTCGCTCAACGCCCGCTCGAGCAGGCCGTTTTGCTCGAAGCAGTAGCCGCCGCGGCGGGCGTTAATCAGCTTCGCTTCCAGCGACCGATCGTCAAGATGGATCTCCCGCGGCAGCAGAACGTCGAGGTTCTCAAACGGGATCGCGCTGTTGTGGTGGATATGCAGCGTACGCAGGGTGTTAATCGACGCATCAGGGGTTCCCGTCCAGCCCAGACGAGAAAAATAGGCGCGTAAAAATGGGCTCATCAATGTCTCCAGCATTCGGTGTGCGTCATTTATAGCGTATTTTTCCCGCCTCACCGGTATTTTTGTGCGGTCGTGCGGCTCAGCGCGCGCTGCGCTGCATCAGCGCCAGGGCGCTCAGCATCAGCGTCAGGCCGGTGAGCAGGGTCAGCGTCGCCATCGCCATGCCCTGTCCCGCTGAACCTTGTTCAAACTGACGCCAGATAAACACCGCCACGGTCTGGGTGCCCGCCGGAGCCAGCAGCAGGGAGGTCACCAGTTCACGCGAGGCGACCGCAAACACCATCAGCATCGCCGCCAGCAGCGCCGGAAACACCAGCGGCAGGACGATCAGGCGCAGCGCTTGCAGCGGTGAAGCCCCGTGCACCCTGGCCGCCGGCTCCAGATTATTACCGAGCTGGCGCAGGGCGCTGCCCACGTAGCGCACCGGCCACGGCAGCAGCAGGCAGCAGTAGGAGAGCAGCAGCATAAACCAGCTGTTATACGGCGAAACCGGCCAGAACGGGCGGTTCCACAGCAGAATCAGCCCCACCCCGACCACCACGCCGGGCAGCGCCGCCGGCATCAGCGACAGCGCATCGATAATCGCGCTGCCGCGTATTTTTTGGATCAGCACCAGCCACGCCGCCACCAGCCCCAGCAGGCCAACAATCAGCGCCGAGGCCAGCGCCAGAGAAAGGCTGGTCCCCAGCGCCGAAAGCGCATCGCCCTGCTGGTTAAACAGCGCAATAAAGTGGTTAAAGGTAAAATTATCCGCGCCGATCCCGCCCGACAGCGTGCCCATCAGGCTGGTGACCACCGTCGATGCCACCGGCAGCACCACCGCCAGCCCGGCGACCGTCGCCATCAACAGCAGTGCCGGAACGGTAAACCAGCCCGCCGTCGCCCCGCTGTTCTCGCCGGGTTTTCCGGTCACGCTGGTCACTTCTTTATCCCCCACCAGCCGGCGCTGCAGCCACCAGGCCAGCAGCGCGACGACGATCAGCAGCAGCGAGAGCAGCGACGCGCCGTTGAGATCGATGGGCCAGTCGGCGAGCTTCTTCTCGATCCCGACGGTCAGCATCACCACTCCCGCCCGGGAGCCCAGCGCCGCGGGAACGCCGTACTCCTCAATCGCCAGGGTGAACGCCAGCAGCATACCCGCCGCCAGCGCCGGAGAGAGCATCGGCAAGGTGATATGCCAGAAGGCGCGCCAGGCGCTGGCGCCGTGCACGCGCGCCACGATAGCCAGCCGCTGCCCGCTCGCCAGCAGGCTGCGGGAGACGGCAAAATAGACCACCGGGAAAATATTCAGCGCCATCACCAGCACGATCCCGCTGCGGCTGAACAGCAAGTCGTTGAGATCCCAGCCGGTGAGCTGCTGCAGATAGCCGTTGCTCTGCAATACCAGCATCCACGACAGCGCGGCGATATAGGGCGGCGTGAGAAAAGGAATTAAGAACAGCAGGTCCCAAAGGCGCGGCAGCGGCAGGTTGAACAACCCGCGCAGCACGCCGAGCGGGAGCCCGATGGCGACGCTGACCAGCGCCACGCCGCAGGCGATCCACAGGGTGCCGCCGAGCATTGCCGGAAGCTGCGGATCGGCAAACAGCGTCGCTACGCCGCTAAACGCCCCGGCCAGCGAACCGGCGCTGAAGTGGGGAAATACCGCCTGTAAGACAATAAAAAACAGCGGCAGCGCCACCAGCACCAGCAGCGCCGCTAGCGTAGCGCCAGAAATAAGTTTTTGATTCACCGTATGTTCCTGCAAGCGAAGGATCCTCCGCCGCGCGCAGGCCAACGCGAGCCCGCCGCGGAGAGAGGAAAGGCAGATTACTGTGCGAAGAGCGTGTTGAAGCGGGCCAGGACCGCGCGGCGTTCGCTACTGCCGTCGCCGCTTGTCGGCAGAACCTTCAGCTCGTTAAGCAGCGGACGCTTTGCCGGGACGTCGGACCGCGCCGGCATCAGCCAGGCATCCGCCACCATCGCCTGACCTTCCGGCGACAGGACGTAGTCGACAAAGGCTTTGGCATCGTCAGCGTGCTGGGTAGTTTTCAGGATCATCATCGGGCGCGGCGCAATCACCGTTCCGCTGGCAGGGAAAATCACCTTCAGCGATTCGCCCTGGCTAATATTGCCGTAAGAGACGTAGTCCACCGCGCCGAATACCGCCGCTTTTGCGCCCTGCATCACCGGCGTCACCGCCTGCGCATTCGGCCCGCTGACCACCATCCCGTTCTTTTTCAGCGCATCGAACAGCGCCCAGGCCTTATCGCCCATCCCATTCTGCAGCCCGATCAGCAAATCCAGGGATGCGCCGGACAGCGCCGGGTCCGGGGTGGTCACCTTATCCTTAAACGCCGCTTCCGTCAGGTCGCGCCACTCCTTCGGCTCCGGCGTGCCGCTTTTGCTGTTCCAGACGATCCCCAGCGCCGAAATGCCCTGCGCTACGTAGTCGGCCGATTTCAGATTGGCCGGGACCTTGTCGGCGTTGGCGCTTTGATACGCCAGCAGCCAGCCGCGAGCGTGCAGATCTTCCGCGGTGTCCCACGAGGCGGAGATCAGCACGTCCGCCTGCGGGTTGGCCTGCTCGGCTTCCAGACGCGCCATCACCTTGCCGGTGGTGGCCTGGAAGATATTGACCTTAACGCCGGTTTTCTTTTCGTAACCGCTGGCGAGGCCTTTCGCCAGCGTGCCGGGACCGGCGGTGTAAACGGTTAGCGCGTGGGCGCTGGAGATCATCGTGGCCGACAGCATCATCGCGAGCGCTGCTCCTTTCTTAAAGGTCATAACGGATTTCATGCGGGTTCCCCTGAGGATGAAGTAACAATACGGACGGCAGCAACGCTGCCCGCCGATAAATGCACAATGCGGTCAGCCAGCAGCTCTGCTTCGCGGCGGTCGTGGGTGACGTAGACGGCGGTGATGCCAAGCTGGCGCAGCAGACGGCTCATCTCGATGCACAGCGATTCACGCAGCTCGCTGTCAAGATTAGAGAGGGGTTCGTCAAACAGCAGCACGCGAGGTTCGGCGACAATAGCCCGCGCCAGCGCGACGCGCTGCTGCTGGCCGCCGGAGAGGCCGGAGGGTTTACGCTCGGCAAAGCCGGTCAGCCCGACCCTCGCCAGCGCGGCGTTGACCCGCGTCTGGCGTTCGCCGCGTGGCACCCCGCGCATGCGCAGCGGAAAAGCGATGTTTTGCGCCACGGTCATGTGCGGCCACAGGGCGTAATCCTGGAAAACCATGCCGATATCGCGCTGCTCCGGGGCCATACCCCAGCCGGCTTTCGCCACCAGGCGGTCGCCAAAGCGGATCTCGCCGCTGGCGGGTACGGTGAGCCCGGCCAGCAGGCGCAGCAGCGTGCTTTTGCCGCAGCCGGATGGCCCCAGCAGCGCGACGATGCTGCCCGCTTCGATATGCAGATCGATATTATTGAGAACGGTGTTGGCGCCGAAAGCGAAGGAGACGCTATCAAGCTTGATGCCGGTAAGCGCGCACATTATTGCCCTCCCCGTTGGGAAAGCGATACTCTACCAACGGTCGAAAACCGCCGGGCCGCGCCCACCTGCGATAAATACAGGGGAGCTAACATGTTGTTATCCTCTTTGGGACTTAGTGCCGCCAACTATAGGGAGCCTGGATGACGTATTGATTACATTTTCATTGCGGCTTAACGTGTTGTCTGGCATCAGACCCATTTACCAAGGAACGCATATGAGCCGCTTTCGCCACGTCGAACTTCAGTACGCCAGTCGCCTGCTCAATCACGGCCCCACCATTCTGATAACCAGCTACGACGGTCAGTCCGGGCGCCGCAACGTGATGGCCGCCGCGTGGTCGATGCCGGTGGAGTTCGCGCCGCCCCGCGTCGCCATCGTGGTCGATAAGAGCGCCTGGACGCGGGAAATAATTGAGCGCAACGGGACCTTCGGCATCGTGGTGCCGGGCGTGGCCGCCGCCAGCTGGACCTACGCGGTCGGCAGCATCAGCGGGCGCGATGAGGATAAATTCAACGCCTACGGCATTCCGGTGGTGAACGGTCCGGAGCTCGGCCTGCCGCTGATTGAGGAGAAGTGCCTGGCGTGGATGGAGTGTCGGCTGCTGCCGCCCACCGCCGCTCAGGAGCAGTACGACACCCTGTTTGGCGAAGTGGTTTCCGCCGCCGCCGATGAACGGGCTTTCGTCACCGGACGCTGGCAGTTCGACGATGATAAGCTCAATACGCTGCATCATCTCGGCACCGGCAACTTTGTCGCCAGCGGACGTCACGTTCGGGCGAACACGCCGGAAGAGTAGCCTGGCTGCCGCAGCGGGCGGGTTAATGCCGGCCCGCTTATTCACACCGATGCCGAGAACCCGCCCTTTTACCGTTGACCTTGTCCTGGCTCGATCACATAGTTAGGCGCCGTACTACATTTCGTAGGCCGCAATGGAGCTTGAACAAAAATACCGCTCTCTGCTACAGGAGGCTGAACGCCATCAGCTTGTCGATCTCGACAATATTCGCCTTTGCTTTCAAACTCTGTCGCTGGCTCGATCGCGATTGTGCCGTGCTGCTGGCGCCCTGAGGTCTTTCCGAAGGCCGCGTTGTGCTGCTGTTTCTGCTCAACGCTGCGGCGGAAGGTCTGGCGCCCAACGTGCTGGCGGAAAAGGCGGGAGTCAGCCGCGCTGACCATTACCGGCCTGCTCAACGGTCTGCAGAGCGATGGCCTTATTGAAAGCCATGCCGGCGCTGCTGCGTGCTGTTTTCCCGGAGCTGCCGCCGCCGTCGGAGAACCTTGACGCGCAGGGTATAACCTGCTGTTGAGTGAGGCCCAACCGACGGCCCAGCAGCGCTGCCTGGCGCACCCGGCGGATACGGTTCGCGGCTGGGGCTGCTTTATGCTCGGCGCGCGATGCGCAATTTAGCCCACGCCAGCCGATGACGCAGCGACGGCCTCAGCGCTGCAGCCGGCGCCGGTCTTCGCTGGGAGTGAGGCCAAAAACCTTTTTATAGAGGGTGGTAAAGTGATTACTGTTGGCGAAGCCGCATAAATAGGCCACTTCGGTAATGGTCATATCGGTTTCACGCAGCTTTACCCTCGCTGAAACCAGGCGCAGGCGTTTTATATAATTATCCGGAGTTAATCCGGTCGCCTCTTTAATATGGCGAAAGGCGGTGCGGGTGGTCAGGTGAAATTTATCGGCCAGCAGCTGCCAGTTATGCTCTTCAAAACAGTGGTCCTGCAGCCAGGTGAGTAATTTATGTAATTTATATTTTGTATTGCTATATTCCGCTTCGCTTTCAGCATGCAGTATCGTCGTCGCCAGCTGAAAGAAAGTCGCCTCGCGCAGCGCGCTGTTTTCACTGCGCTGAAAATCCGCCGAGAATATCTTCTCAACCAACCCCTTACAGATATGGCGGGTATCAGGGGCCAGCCAACCGTAGCATGAGGCACGCTGCGCGGAGAATTTTCGTAATAACGCATCGACATTCTGCAAATAATGAAATTCAACGAAAGGGTTAATCAGAACGTTTATTAACTTGAGCGTTCCGAGCTCATCATAATAATGCATATCGCCCGGCTGCACGTAAAAAACGTCCCCCTGCTGAATATACAGCGGCCGGCCGTTAATAACGTGCAGACCATGCCCGTGCTCGACGATCACCAGTTCGGCAAACTCGTGACTATGTTCATGGCTGTTATCTTCGGGGTCACTGGCGTACATCGCCAGTTTGTCCTGCGGATGGGCGAAATAATATTCAACGGTCAGTGTCATCATTAACGAAGTCCAAAACGGCATACGGCGCAAGGGCAAGATAATGCATTTTACCGGCGCTCACGAGCCAAATTTATGGAATTGTGATCGCCAACCAGCCCACCACACCATCAGTGCCATATCCCGCGGTGCGTTGGCATTGCCAGAGTGGTTGACGCGGGTGGCGGCGTCTTATGCTGCGGATAAATAAACGTAGAGGACGTAGTATGTCGCAGGCTATCCAACACAACTCTGAGGTCACGATGACCCGTCACGAGGACTTTTTACGCGCCGCCGAGGCGCTCAGGCCGGCGCTCAGCAGCCGGACTCACCAGCCGCAGGCGGTTATCGACGCCCACGTCGATCCGCAGGCCATCTTTGGCTGGCGGGCGCAGCCGGTCAGCACACCCGAAGCGCTTTATCAGCGCGAGCTGACCCGCGGTGACAGCTTTATCATTGATTTCGGCAGCCACTACGTCGGCTACCTGCATTTCGCCTGCTCCGCCGTCGGCAGCCCGCCGGATGCCCCGGCTCATCTGCACTTTACCTTCGGTGAAACCCTCAGCGAAGTCTGCGAGCCGTTCAGCGAATATCAGGGCTGGCTGAGCAGCAGCTGGCTGCAGCAGCAGGACCTGTGGCTCGACGTGCTGCCCGCAGAGGTTAACCTGCCCCGCCGCTACTGCTTTCGCTACCTGAAGGTGGAGGTGAAGGCCGTATCGCAGAAATTCCGCCTTCGGGTTGGGAAAATTTGGCTGAATGCCGTGACCTCAGCGAGCGAAACCTGCCTGCCCGGAACCACGACGGACCCGCAGCTGCAGGCTATCGACCGGGTCTCTGTAGTGACCTTGAAAAACTGTATGCAGGAAGTTTTCGAAGACGGGCCTAAACGCGACCGCCGCCTGTGGCTTGGTGATTTACGCCTGCAGGCGCTGGTCAACGACGTCACCTTTACCCGCCACGACCTGGTTCGCCGCTGCCTGTACCTCTTTGCCGGCCATACCCGGGAGGACGGCATGGTCTCCGCCAACGTCTTCGTCCAGCCAGATGTTATCGCCGACGATACTTTTCTCTTTGATTATTCGCTCTTTTTCGTGGATGTTCTCTACGGCTATCTGCAAAGCACCGGCGATAGCGCCACCGCTCAGCAGCTGTGGCCAACAGCGCGCCGCCAGGTTGAGCTGGCGCTAACCCGCTGCGATGACGCCAACCTGGTGCGCGATAGCGACGACTGGTGGGTCTTTATCGACTGGCAGGCGTCGCTGAATAAACAGGCCGCGGCGCAGGGCGTGCTGATTTACTGCCTGCAGCGCGCTATCTGGCTGGCAGAGCGTTTTGAACCCGAGCTGGCACCTGCGCTCGGCGATCGTCTGCAGGCGCTAAAAGCGGCGGCCCAGCGCGAGCTTTGGGACCCGGAACGGGGCTTTTACGTTAGCGGCGCCGGGCGACAGGTTTCCTGGGCCTCGCAGATCTGGCTGGTGCTGGCGGAAACCGGCAGCGCAGAGCAGTGCCGGGAAATAATGCGCAATTTACGGGAAAATCCCCCGGCCATCGCCATGAATACCCCCTACCTGCGCCACCACTTTGTCGCCGCCCTGCTGCAGTGCGGGCTACGCGACGAGGCCATTGCGGAGATTAAAGCCTACTGGGGGGCAATGGTCGATTACGGCGCCGACACCTTCTGGGAGGTTTTTGACCCGGCGCAACCTGACTTTTCCCCTTATGGCAGCAAGCTGATCAACAGCTATTGCCATGCGTGGAGCTGTACCCCGGCCTGGTTTATTCGCCAGTACGGACTTTAACAACAACAACAACAACAACAATAAGCGAGCATATTTTATGGCAGAAACAACCTTTAGCCGGTGGCGGCAGCGCCTGGGCTACGGCATCGCCGACCTCTCCTGCAACCTCGTGTGGCAGCTTATCTCTCTGTATCTGATGTTCTTTTACACCGACGTAATGGGACTTCCCGCTTATTATGTCGGCCTGATGTTCCTCGTGACCCGCCTGGTGGATGGCTTCGCCGACGTGCTAATGGGGCTGGTGATTGATAACACCACCACCCGCTGGGGGCGCTGTCGTCCCTACCTGCTGCTTGGTGCAGTCCCCTTCGGGCTGCTGTGCGTTTTGGCCTTCTACGTGCCGGATTTCGGCACTACCGGCAAGCTGCTTTACGCCTTCATCACCTATCTGTGCCTGTCGTTTCTCTATACGCTGGTCAATATTCCGTTCTGCGCGATGCTGCCGTTCCTGACCAGCGATTCGCGTGAGCGAACCACCCTCTCGGCGGTGCGAATTCTGCTGGGCTCCCTCGGGGCCACGATTGTTGCCGTAGCGACCCTGCCGCTGGTTGGCGCTTTGGGCAAGGGCAGCCAGGCCCACGGCTTCTTCTATACCGCGGTCATTTTCGGCGTCATTGCAACGTTCTTCCTGCTGGTGAGCTTCCGCAACGTTAAGGAGAACATCAGCATTACCCAGGAACGAATGACCTTGAAACGCGCCTGGGTCAGCCTGCGCGCCAACCGTCCGTGGTGGGTGTTCGCCAGCAATATCTTCCTGATGTGGGGGGCGTTCTTCTTCCAGACCGGCGCGCTGGTTTACTTCTTCCACTACTACGTGGGCAACAACGATCTGACGGCCATCGTCGCCGGGATCTCCACCTTCGTTCCGCTGCTGGGCACTCTCACCGTGCCGCTGCTCGCCAGGCGGATGAAAAAGCGTCACGTCTACCTGATTGCCAGCGCCATTAACCTTGTCGGCATGGGCATGATGATGGCCGCGGGCGTCAATAGCTGGGGGCTGATTGCCGGGGCGATCGTGCTGTCTCTGGGCGCCGGCCAGCGTACCGCCATTTACTTCTCCATGCAGGCCGATCCGGTGGATTACGGCGTGTGGAAAACCGGCATCAACACGGCGGGAATTTTAACCTCAATCAACGGCTTCTTCGGCAAAGTTGCCATGGCCGGTGCGGGAGCGATTACCGGCGTACTGCTCTCTTCCGGCGGCTATGTCGCCAATCAGGCGCAGAACGAGAGCGCGATGCTGGCGATTAAAGCCTGCTATCTCTACATCCCGGCGCTGCTGATTGTCGCGTCGATGCTGTGGATTGGCCGCTTCTATCGTCTCGACGATGATTACGAGCAGATCCGCGCCGACCTCGACGCCGGTCGCCGCGCGCCGCCGGAAAGCCCGTCGGCCGGCGGAGAAAATCACGCCATGTAAGGCGTCCCCACCTCTTTACCTCTGAAAGAAATAAGGATTCTTATGCGTATCTCTGTGATTAGCGCAGCGGTTTGCTGCGCTCTTTTTTCGGCCTACGGCGTCTGCGCCGCGCCGCTGACCATCGAACAACGACTGGCGCAGCTCGAGGCCCGGCTCAATCATGCGGAGCAGGAAGCGGGAGACGCCAACCGCCGCGCACAGCAGTCAGAACAGCGCACAACCGCGGCGGAACAGCGCGCGGCAGCGGCGGAGAAACAGGTGCAGGCGCTCAGCCAGCGGACCGCCGCCAGCGAGCAAAAGCAGCAGGTCACCAACCAGCAGATCAATAGCCAGCTGGCGAAAACCTCGACCGGCGACGGCTTTGAGTTTAACGCCTACGCCCGCTCCGGCATGCTGGTGGATAGCCACGGCAAAGGGGCGCGCGGCGGCCCGGGGATCTCCCCTGCCAGCTCGCTCAACGGCGATGCCCACGTTGGCCGTCTCGGCAACGAGAAGGATAACTACGTGGAGCTCAGCTTTGGCAAGAAAATGACCTTTAGCGACGGCTCGTGGGCGCATTTCAAAACCATGCTCGCCGATGGCGCCACCAACCCGGACCCGTGGGTCCAGGATAACGACAGCCACCATCTGAACGTGCGCCAGCTGTACGTCGAAATGGGCGGCTTTGCCGATTTTTCCGGACCCTTTGAGAACGCCTCTATCTGGGCAGGCAAGCGCTTCGATCGCGACAATTTCGATATTCACTTTACCGACAGCGACATTATGTTCCTCGGCGGTACCGGCGGCGGCATCAACGACGTCAGTTGGGGCAGCAATCTGCGCGGCGATTATTCGGTCTATGCGCGCAACTTTGGCGATCTGGGTAGCGACAATTATGAAGATAACGATATTCAGAACCTGATGTTCACCGCTAACCACTTCTGGAACAACTGGCAGCTGATGACCACCGCGATGACTGCCCAGGGCAACGATGACCTGAAGGATAACACCTCCACCACCGGCAGCTACGCTCTGCGCAGCGACAATACCGCGAAGAGCGGCTACTACGCGATGCTGGCCTATCACGATAAGCAGCAGTTCTTCGGCCTGGCGCCGGGGGTATCCGAAAGCGCCTTACAGTACGGTGGCGGCCTTGGGGCCGAAGCACGTCAGCCCGGCAGCGATGGCGATCTCACCGAGAATGCAAAATCCTTGCGCTTTGCGTCATACGGTATTTTGCCGCTGGGGAAAAACTGGGAGCTGGCGCCGTCAGTCATCGCCCAGCATAGCGAAAGCCGCTACCGCGACGGCGACCGCTACGACTGGGCGACCTTCAACCTGCGGCTTTCTCAAGGCATCACCCGCAATTTCGCGCTGCTGTACGAGGCCTCGTGGCAGTATATGGACCTGAACCCCAACGGACGAACCTATCGCTACAACGACGAAGTCCATCAGTATCAGGCGGTAAGCGGTGATTTTTATAAGCTGACCTTCGCCCCGACCTTTAAGGTCGGCGACGTGTTTGATATTAAAGCGCGGCCGGAGATTCGGTTCTTCGTGACGTGGATGAACTGGGATAAGGCGCTGGATCGCTACGCCATTAACGATGATTTCGGCAGCAAAGGCTTCACAGCCGGCGGAAACTGGAACTTCGGTGTGCAAACCGAGATTTGGTTCTAAGGCGTGAGTCCCGGGTAAGCGGCGAACCGTTCTGCCTGGGCGACAAAGAGCACCGGCTTTTGTCGCCCAGGCAGGCGCTGAGCGCCGACTTCGGGAAACCGAAGCCGCTACATGCTGTAACCGGGTTTCTTAATCAGCTGCGCCATCTGCGGGGCGATTTCGCTGTCCCACACCTGCTGCCAGTCGCTCGGGTCAACCTGCTTCAGGGCCACGCTCACCGAGCTCTCCTTGCTGTTCAGGTGCTGTACTAATACGGCGGTGATATCGGCGGCCAGCGCCGCTTTTTGCTCATCATTCAGCTCGCGAGGAAAACACTTAATATCAACATGCGGCATAGCAGACTCCTTATTGTCAGAACGATAAAACTACCACAGCCCGGGCGCGCCGGTTTTCATTTTGTGCCTTAAATCAGCTCGTTGCGGCGCAACACCGCCTCCAGCTCGGCGCGTTGATATACCGCATCCGCGACGGCGACGAATTTCGGCGTGTGCGCTTCAAACCACTCCCGTCCCGGTCCCCACGAGCACATGACCGCGATATAGCAGTCCAGCAGGCTTATCCGCTCGCCCAGCGCGTAGGGCCCGGCGACGAGCTGCTGCTCCAGCCACAGGTAGAGCGACCGGCGATAGTTCACGCAGTTTTCCCGCAGCTGCTGCGGCGCATCCGCCGCCCAGCGCTCCGGGTAATCCGCGTAGGTGAAGGTGGGATAGACGTTGGCAACCAGCCAAATCAGCAGGCGCTGAAACGGATGTCGCTGCGGCGTTCCTGGCTCGGGCGCGAGGTCCGGCCGCTGGTCGAGGATGGTTAAGGCAATCGCGGCAGATTCGCTCATCACGCTGCCGTCCGCCAGCTTAAGGGTGGGTACCTGGCACAGCGGGTTTATCTGCATCAGGCTGTCGCGCTGTGGTCCGGGTTTATCAAAACCCTCAACGTTAACAAAGTGGTACGGGATTTCGGCCAGCGTCAGCATCAGTTCGCTGATTGCCGACCCCCAGCCCGGTACGCCATAGACGGTGATCATGTTCGGCCTCCACGGTAAACGTCGGGTGTCGGGTGAAAGCCGGAAAAAAAGCCCGTCGCGCGCTATTTAACGGCGTGCCTACGCCGACTCTCGCTCCAGCAAATGATAGCCCAGATCGATAATTGCTTCCCCTTCCCCCACGCCTTCAATGCGGTCGGCGAGGAGGGTTGCCGCGCGTTCGCCAATCGCATGGCGATCGACGCTTACGGTGGTAATCGCCGGCCGGTTGCTGGCGGCAAAATCCAGATCGCCGAAACCCATCACCGCTAAATCCTTCGGCACGCGCAGGCCGCGGCTTTCAGCCTCCATTATCGCCCCCTGCGCCAGGGTATCGGAACTGCAGACGATAATATCGAACTCGCCGGCGTCAAGCAGCTGGGCCAGACCGCTGCGTCCCAGCGCCAGCGAGGCGGGAAGCGGAACCGCCACCTGATGCGCATCGCTCATACCGCCTTTGACCAGCCTGGCGCACAGCCCCTGCTTACGCAGCGCCGCTCGCGCGTCCCCTGCCCACAACAGCCCCGGGCGTCGATAGCCCTTGTGCAGCAAAAACTCGCCTATCGTCTCGCCAACTTTCTCATGCGAAAAGCCCACCAGCATATCCAGCGGCGTCGGGGTCAGATCCCAAATCTCCACCACCGGGATGGCGGCGTTGAGGATGGTTCTCTTTAACGCCGGCGCATGCTGAATGCCGGTCAGCACGACCCCGTCCGGGCGACGGGAGAGCAGGGTTGCCACCAGCTCCGCTTCGGTCTCCCGACTGTAGCCCGCGACGCACAGCAGCATATGGTAACCGCGCGCCGCAAGGGTATCGCTCAGAGCCTGGATGGTGTCGACAAACATATTGTTGTTGATTTGCGGAACCACTACGGCAATCAGCCGGCTGCGTCGCGAAGCCAATCCGCCGGCCAGCGCATTGGGAATGTAGCCCGTGGACTGCACCGCCTGCAGCACCTTTTCCACCGTTTTAGGCCGCACCAGCTGCGGCGTATTTAGCGCCCGACTGACCGTCATTGATGATAACCCCGCCGTGCGGGCAACATCATCCAGCGTCGGCACGCGCGTCGGTTTTCTGCTTTTCACGGCTAAGCCCCTGTGTTGAGTCGTTCCCAGCGGGCATTATTGATGATGCCCCAGCCAATTGCCAGCACCCGCCCGCGCATCCCCATGAGGATCAACAACCTGAGAGATAAAATGTTATCGCTATCATTAATAGTTGTGCTATTTCACAGACTATTTTGGATCGTGATGTCACTTGCATAATTTTACCACTAATAACCTAAAATTGTGATCGTTTGTACAAATTAAACGCACTCCTGTGGTCGAAACACAAAAGCTGGATTAAAAATGTTAGCGCAAACATTTTATAACTCGTAAGGAACATGCCATGACCGCCAGCGCCAATTCCAGCTCCGTGACCTACGCCAAAACCACCGCCGTCAAAACCGCCGCCGAAACCGGCGACCGCATTGAGCACGTTAAGCTCTCCCTGGCTTTTCTCCCCTTAGCCACGCCGGTCAGCGATGCCAAAGTCCTCACCGGGCGGCAAAAACCGCTCACCGAAGTCGCGATTATTATCGCCGAAATCCGCTCCCGCGACGGTTTCGAAGGGGTAGGCTTTAGCTATTCCAAGCGCGCGGGAGGCCAGGGAATTTACGCCCATGCCAAAGAGATTGCCGATAACCTGCTCGGCGAAGACCCCAACGATATCGACAAGATCTACACCAAACTGCTGTGGGCGGGCGCCTCCGTCGGGCGCAGCGGCATGGCAGTACAGGCCATCTCTCCGCTTGATATTGCGCTGTGGGATATGAAAGCCAAACGCGCCGGACTGCCGCTGGCGAAGCTGCTCGGCGCCCATCGCGATTCGGTGCAGTGCTACAACACCTCCGGCGGTTTCCTGCATACGCCGCTGGATCAGGTGCTGAAAAACGTCGCTATCTCCCGGGAAAACGGCATCGGCGGGATCAAGCTGAAGGTGGGTCAGCCGAACACCGCCGAGGATATCCGTCGCCTGACGGCGGTGCGTGAAGCGCTGGGGCCGGATTTCCCGCTGATGGTTGACGCCAACCAGCAGTGGGACCGCGAAACCGCCATTCGTATGGGGCGCAAAATGGAGCAGTTTAATCTGATCTGGATTGAAGAACCGCTCGACGCCTACGACATCGAAGGCCACGCGCAGCTGGCCGCCGCGCTGGACACGCCGATTGCAACCGGGGAGATGTTGACCAGCTTCCGCGAACACGAACAGCTTATCCTCGGCAACGCCTGCGACTTCGTGCAGCCGGATGCCCCGCGCGTCGGCGGTATCTCCCCCTTCCTCAAGATTATGGATCTGGCGGCGAAGCATGGCCGCAAGCTGGCCCCGCATTTTGCGATGGAAGTGCATCTGCACCTCTCCGCCGCCTACCCGCTCGAGCCCTGGCTGGAGCATTTCGAGTGGCTAAACCCGCTGTTTAACGAGCAGCTTGAGCTGCGCGATGGGCGGATGTGGGTTTCTGAACGCCACGGGCTGGGCTTCACCCTGAGCGAGCAGGCGCGCCGCTGGACCCAGCACAGCTGCGAGTTTGGCCAGCGCCCCTGATGCTTGTGCCGGCTATTTCCCGGCCCTTGAGCGAAAGCACCGGGGCCGGGCTGGGGGATAAGCGCATCCCCCACCCTTGCGTAGTCCGGTCAGCTTACGGCCAGGGATAGTTATTAACGACCGGCGGATATCACTTTATCACCCCTCCCGCCCCTGACTTGCTGTACCCACATCACCAACCCTGAAACGGAGTTGAAAAGTGAATACACAATTAAAACGCAGCAACGTGCGTTACGGTATTTTATTATTTCTTTTTTTGGCCACCGTATTTAATTATGCCGACCGCGCCACGCTGTCGGTCGTCGCACCGATTATGAGTAAAGAGCTCGGGTTCGATCCGGAGGCCATGGGTCTGGCTTTTTCCGTGTTCGGTATTTCTTACGTGATAATGCAAATCCCCGGCGGCTGGCTGCTGGATAAATACGGCTCGCGGCTGGTGTACGGCTGCGCGCTAATCGGCTGGTCGGTGGTGACCATGTTCCAGGGGACGATCTTTCTGTTTGCCAGCCCGCTGGTGGTGCTGGTTATTCTGCGCCTGATGATGGGCGCGATAGAAGCCCCGGCCTTCCCCGCCAACAGCCGCCTCAGCGTGCAGTGGTTCCCGAATAAAGAGCGCGGGTTTGTCACCTCGGTATATCAGGCGGCGCAGTATATTTCGCTGGGCATTATCACACCGCTCATGACGATCATTTTGCATAATTTAAGCTGGCATTATGTCTTCTATTATATTGGCGCCATCGGGGTGGTCCTGGGGATATTTTGGCTGATTAAGGTCAAGGACCCTTTGCATCACCCGGAAATAAATCAGCAGGAGCTTGAATATATTCGCGAGGGCGGCGGCGAGCCGGAATTAGGCAGCAAAAAAACGCAGCGCAAGTTAACCCTCGCGCAGATCAAAAGCGTCTGCGTAAACCGCATGATGATCGGCGTCTATATCGGCCAGTTCTGCGTCACCTCCATTACCTGGTTCTTCCTGACCTGGTTCCCGACTTATCTTTACCAGGCGAAAGGAATGTCGATTCTGAAGGTCGGTTTTGTCGCCAGCATTCCGGCCATTGCCGGGTTTATCGGCGGCCTGCTCGGCGGGCTATTTTCCGACTGGCTGCTTAAACGCGGTCATAGTCTGACCACTGCCCGCAAAATACCGGTTATCTGCGGCATGCTGCTCTCCTGCGTCATCGTCGTCGCTAACTATACCGCTTCTGAGGTCGTGGTTATCGCCGCTATGAGTCTGGCCTTCTTTGCAAAAGGCTTTGGCAATCTCGGCTGGTGTATCCTCAGCGATACGTCACCGAAGGAGATGCTGGGTATCGCCGGTGGGGTCTTCAATATGTGCGGTAACCTCGCGAGCATCATCACGCCGCTGGTCATTGGGATCATTATTGCCAATACCCACTCGTTTGATTACGCCATTCTCTACGTCGGCTCGATGGGCTTGCTCGGCCTGCTCTCCTATCTGTTTATTGTCGGGCCGCTGGATCGTATCAACCTGACGCCTCGCGCGGCCTGATTATCAAACCTGGCGAGAGTTCGCCCCCGCTGTTTCGCAACACACTCCTGCGAAGCAGCGGCTTTTTAGTAGGTAATCCCCGGCGGATTGACCACCGACTGCGTTACCGCCTCCCCCTGTTCCCCCCAGCGCGCCAGCACCTGCTGGTACTCGCCGCGGGCTATCGCCCCGTCGAGCGCCGCCTGCAGCGCGTACACCAGGCCGCTGCCCTTTTTGGTGGTGGTGGCAACGTAAGCCTTTTTCGGCCCCAGGCCGACGACTTTGGTCGTCCCGGTCAGCGCCGCTTTGTAGGCCGCCACCGACTGCGGGCCAAAGAACACGTCGGCGCGTCCGGACTGGATATAGAGATTACCCGAGGCGTCGTCGGTCAGGTACACCGGCAGCGCCGGCTGGCGCCCTGCCGCTTCGTTCTCGGCGTTCCAGCCGAGCAGAATACGCTCCTGATTAGTGCCGGAGCCGACAATCACCTTCCGCCCGGCAAGATCCGCCGCGCCGCTCACCCTGGCTATCGGGCTGGTGGATTTAACGGAAAAGGCCAGGGAATCGACGCGATAGGTGGCGAAATCGAATTTCTGCTTGCGCTGCTCGGTCACCGCGATATTCACCAGCGCCACGTCGTAGCGCCCGGAGGTGATGCCCAGCGGCCAGTCCTCCCACGCCGTCGGCACCAGCCGGAGCCGCAGCCCCAGGCTGCCTGCCAGCAGGCGGGCGATATCCGGATCGCTGCCGATGCGCGTGCGGTTATCGCTCGCCAGCAGCGCCAGCGGCGGTGAATTCAGCGCCGAGATAGCCACCGTCAGCGTCCCGGGCTCAACGAAGCGATAGTTCGCCGGGATCTGCGCAATCGCCCGGCTGTCCGCCGTCACCGGCAGCGGCCGCTCGTTGGCCTGCAGGTCAATCTCCGCCTGCGCCCCCGCCGGGATAATACCCATCATTAATACCAGAAGTCCTTTTCTCATGCCGGAAGCACCTTCGATAAAAATTGCCGTGTGCGCTGATGCTGCGGATGGTTAAGGACCTCATCACTGCTGCCCTGCTCAATGATTTTACCATCGACCATAAAGACCACCTGATCGGCGACCTCGCGCGCAAAACCAATCTCATGCGTCACCACCACCAGCGTAGTGCCGGAACGCGCCAGCTTCTTGATAACGTCAAGCACCTCGCCCACCAGCTCAGGGTCCAGCGCCGAGGTGGGTTCGTCAAACAGAATCACCCGCGGCTTGAGGGCCAGCGCCCGCGCGATGGCAATGCGCTGCTGCTGACCGCCGGAGAGATGCCGCGACCAGGCATCGGCTTTGTTGCGCAGCCCCACCACGTCGAGCAGATCGTAGGCCTGCTCGATGGCCTCCTTGCGGCTGGCCTGTCCGTGGGCAATCGGCGCCTCAATCAGGTTTTCCAGCACCGTCAGGTGCGGGAACAGGTTGAAGTTTTGAAATACGTAGCCGACGTTCACGCGCTGGCGGAGGATCTCTTTTTCCTTCATCTCGTACAGCCTGTCGCCCTGGCGGCGATAGCCGATATAGTCGCCATCGATTTGGATAAAGCCCTCATCAACGCGCTCGAGGTGGTTAATGGCCCGCAGCAGGGTGGATTTTCCCGATCCGGAAGGGCCGAGGATCACCGTTACCGTGCCGGGCGCGATCTCAAGAGAGACATCGTCCAGCGCCTTATGGCGACCAAAATATTTGCTGACGCCGGTAATCGAGATATGGCCGTTATGAGAGTTGGGCATGGACAGGCTCCTGCGGCTGCGATGAACGAGACGGTTCGGCAAGGCGGCTGCGGCGCGGGCTGTTTACCGCCGAGCGGCGTTCGCTGCGCGCCAGCGCGCGTTCGACCAGATATTGGATCAGCGACAGTACGCTGGTGATCGCCAGGTACCACACCGCGCCGACCATCAGCAGGGGGATCACTTCCTGGGTGCGGTTGTAAATCATCTGGATGGTGTAAAACAGCTCCGGCATCGCCAGGACGTAGACCATCGCCGTCCCCTTGGCGAGGCTGATAATTTCATTGAAGCCGGAGGGTAAAATGGTGCGCAGCGCCTGCGGCAGAATAATGCGCAGGGTACGCCGCCATGCCGGCAGGCCGAGCGCCGCCGCCGCTTCATACTGACCGTGATCGACGCCGAGGAAGCCGCCGCGAATAATTTCCGCGGTATAGGCGCTCTGCACCAGCGTCAGCCCGACTACCGCGGTGGAAAACTGCCCCAGCACGTTGATGGTTTGATAGCTGCCCCAGCTGATGCTGGTAAAGGGAATACCGAGCGACAGCGTGTCGTACAGATAGGAGAAGTTGTAGAGAATAATCAGCACCACGATCAGCGGCAGCGAGCGGAACAGCCAGATATATCCCCAGGAAAGGCTGCTCAGCAGCCACGAGGAGGAGAGCCTGGCCAGCGCCAGCAGGCCGCCAAAGATCACGCTCAGCACGGTACCGAGCAGGGTCAGCAGCAGCGTTTGCCCCAGCCCTTCGAGGATAACCGGATCAAAGAACCAGCGCGCGAAGACCGCCCACTCCCAGCGGGGGTTAAAGGCCACCGACTGCACGACGATGGCCAGCACCAGCAGCGCCAGCACCGCGCCGACGGCGCGCAGCGGATAGCGCGCCGGGATAACTTTTATCGTTTCAGATGTTTTCATCGTTGCTCCTCAGGCGCTCTGGCCTAGCGCGCTAACCGCCAGCGCTTTGCTAAACCGCAGCCGTCCGTCATAGGGCGACTGGCTGTACTCTTCCGGGTTGCGGTCGAGGTCGAACTGCGGCTCATAGCCCTGGCTCAAATAGAGCTTCACCGCCTCCGGCTGACGAAAGCCGGTGGTCAGGTAGATATGGCTGTAGCCCGCCAGCACCGCCCGACGCTCCAGCTCCTGCACCACCTTTGCCGCCAGCCCCTGCTGGCGCAGCGCGTGGTGGGTCCAGATGCGTTTAATTTCGGCAGTGTTGGCGTCTTTGGGCTTGTAGGCACCGGTGGCGATAATCTCCCCCTCGCGCTCGAGTACGATAAACAGCCCCTGCGGCGCCAGATACCATTCGGTTAGCTCAACTTCGGCATCGCGGGAAAAATAGTCCCCGTAGCGCGAAGCGTACTCGGCAAACAGGCCGTCAATAACCGGCTGCAGCTCAAGGGCTTCGGGTGAAACATCGCGGAATACGTCGCTCATACTGACTCCTGTTAATCGCCCAGTCCGGCCGGATTAATCTCTGACTGCGGGATGCTCTCGACGCCTTCCCCCCAGCGGTTAAGCACTTTGGCGTAGTCGCCGCTTTGAATGGTGCCGTTCAGCGCCGTCTGCACCGGGGTGACCAGGCCGCTGCCCTTCTTCAGCGTCACTGCGATATGCGCCGCCTTTGGCCAGCCGCCGTCGACGCTGCCCACCAGCCTGGTTTTGCCGGTGAGCGCCGCTTTCCATGCGCCAATCACGTTGGGACCAAAGAAGGCATCGGCGCGGCCGGACTGCAGGGCGAGGGTCAGCGCGGCGTCATCTTTGGTGTAGATCGGGGTAAAGGGCTTCAGCCCCTTCTTGAGATTCTCCGCGTTCCACGCCAGCAGAATGGCCTCCTGGTTGGTGCCGGAGCCGACGATAATGCGCAGGCCGGCAATCTCCTCCGCTTTGTCAATTTTGCTCAGCGGGCTGGTGCTCTTGACGTAGAAGCCCAGCGAATCCTTGCGGTAGGTGGCGAAATCAAACTTCTCTTTGCGCTCTTTGGTCACCGTAATATTGCTGATCGCGGCATCATATTTGCCGGAGACCACGCCGAGCGGCCAGTCCTCCCAGGAGGTCGGGACCACGTTCAGCTGCAGGCCGAGGCTATCGGCCACCAGGCGGGCGATATCCACCTCGCTGCCGAGCAGGGTTTTGTTATCGTCGGAAAAGACGGTGAGCGGCGGCGAGTTCAGCGCTGCGACCGCGACGGTGAATTTTCCCGCTACCGCGAGGCGCAGATCCTTCGGCAGCTGGGCAATCGCCTGCGGATTTTTTGCCGTATGCACCGGCGCTTTATTGGCTTCAAGACTGACCCCGGTGCCGTTGATATTGACCTCCTGCGCCCACGACGAAGCGCTTGCGGCCAGGGCGAGCGCGAGGATAAGTGACTTTTTCTGCATAGCGGGTGTTCTCTTATTATTGTTGTTGGAATTGATTGACCGGCTCGGCCAGCCCTAAGCTTGCACGCAGGGTGGTGCCGGGATACGCCTCGCGGAACAGCCCCCGCTGCTGCAGAAGCGGCACCACCTGGTCAACAAAGCGCGGGAATGCGTCCGGCGTGCCGCCCTGGATAATAAAACCGTCGGCGGCCCGCTGTTCAAACCACTGCTGCAAACCATCGGCGACCTGCTGCGGCGTTCCGGAAAAGCGCGGACGCGGGCTGGCGGCTTCCAGCGCCACCTGGCGCAGGGTCAGGCCGCGCTCGCGGGCGCTGCGCTTGATCTCATCCGTGGTGCTGCGGAAGCTGTTTTGTCCGAGATCGCCGATGTCCGGGAACGGCGCATCAAGCGGGTACTGCGCAAAGTCGTGATGTTCGAAATAGCGTCCGAGGTAGTTCAGAGCATCCTCAATCGATACCAGCGCGGCAGTGGTCTGATACTGCTGCTCCACGTCTTCGGCGCTGTCGCCCACGATGATGCTGACGCCCTGGAAAATATGCAGCAAATCTTCCTGACGGCCGTACGCCGCGAGCTGGCCTTTAACATCGCGATAAAACGCCTGCGCCTCCTCAAGAGAGTCCTGATGGGTAAAAATGGCGTCGGCATGGCTTGCCGCCAGCTTTTTACCATCATCAGAAGCACCCGCCTGAAATATAATGGGACGCCCCTGCGGCGTGCGGGCAATATTCAGCGGACCGGCAACCTTAAAAAAGTCGCCATGATGATCGAGGGCATGCAGCTTATTTTTATCAAAGAACTGGCCGCTGGCCTTATTGCGCACGAAGGCGTCCTCTTCCCATGAATCCCACAGCCCTTTAACCACCTTTAGATATTCATCCGCGATGCGATAGCGCAGCGCATGGTCGGGGTGCTGAGCGCGGGAGAAGTTTTTTGCCGAGCCCTCCAGCGGAGAGGTGACGACGTTCCAGCCCGCCCGGCCCTGGCTGAGATGGTCGAGGCTGGCGAACTGGCGCGCGGTGGTAAAGGGCTCGCTATAGGAGGTGGATAGCGTGCCCACCAGGCCGAGGTTGCGGGTCACCGCCGCCAGCGTGGAGAGCACCGTCAGCGGCTCAAAGCGGTTTAAAAAGTGCGGGATGGATTTCTCATTAATATACAGGCCGTCGGCGACGAATATAAAGTCGAGCTTCCCTTCTTCCGCTTTTAACGCCGTTTGCTTAACAAACTCAAAATTAATGCTGGCATCCGCCTGCGCTAACGGGTGACGCCAGGCGGACATATTTCCCGAGGCGCCGTGTAATATGGTGCCAAGACGCAGCTGTCGTTTTTCAGACATCGTTCACCCTTCCCTTGCCGGTAATTAAAATTTAAATTTGCTGTAAAGCCCGTTCCGCCAGGGTCGCAAAATAGCGCGCCGCCGGGGCGATTAAATTCTCATCCGGATTAAATCCGGGATGGTGGAGACCGAATTCGCTGGCGCTGCCGATGCTGACAAAGGCGCCGGGAATATGCTGCAGGTAGACGGCAAAATCTTCCCCGCCCATGTGCAGGTCCGCGTGATGGGTACGGTAGCCGACGTCGTCGGCTACCTCGCTGGCAAACGCCGCCCAGCGCTCATCGTTAACCAGCGCCGTTGGCCCGGAGTACCAGAAAACGTCGATCTGCGCGCCGAAGGCGCTGGCAAAACCGGCGGCGATTTCGCTTACCCGCGCCTTCACCCGCTGCTGCACTTCGCTGCTGTGGGTGCGCAGCGTCCCTTCCAGCTCCACGCTCTCCGGCAGGACGTTCCAGGTGTTGCCGCCCTGGATCCGCGTCACGCTCAGCACCACCGAGTCGAGTGTATTCACCTCCCGGCTGGCGACGCTCTGCAGCAGGGTGACCAGCTGGCTGGCAAGCAGGATGGCGTCTTTACCCTCGTGCGGACGCGCGGCGTGAGCGCCTTTGCCGGTGACCTTAAAGACGAAGCGATCGACGTTGGCATAAAAGGCGCCGCCGCGGGTGGCGAACTCCCCTACCGGCAGCCCCGGCTCATTGTGCATCCCGAAAATGGCCGCCACCCCTTCCAGAGCGCCGGCGCGGATCAGCGTTTTGGCGCCGCCAAAATTCTCTTCCGCCGGCTGGAACAGGATCCGCACCCGGCCCGGCAGCTGCGCTTCGCGCTCTTTGAGCAGCAGCGCGGCCCCCAGCATCACGCTGGTGTGAATGTCGTGGCCGCAGGCGTGCATCACGCCTTCGTTTTGCGAGCGATACGCGAGGCCGGTCGCTTCTTCGATCGGCAGCGCGTCAATATCCGCCCGTAGGGCAATGAGCTTTTCGCCGCTGCCCACCTCAACCACCAGGCCAGTTTTCAGCTCGTAGGGCAGCAGACGCAGGCCGCCGCTTTGCAGCCAGTCGCGGATGCGCGCGGTGGTAGCCACCTCCTGCAGGGAGAGCTCCGGGTACTGGTGCAGCTCGCGCCGCCAGCGGATCAGCTGTTCAGCAAAGCTCATGGCAGCACCTCCGCACCCTGATGGACCTGGGCCAGCAGGCGCAGCGAGTTGAGCCGCGCCTCACCTTCGGCGACCGGCGTATCGATGATGAATTCGTCAATTCCCCACTCCGCGTGCAGCTCGTCCAGCTGCGCTTTGACCTCCTCGGCGGTCCCGGCCAGCAGGGAGGATTCGCGGCGGGCAATGCGCGTCGGGGCGCTCCCCGCCTGGCGGGCAAAGGCGATCCCCTGAGCCTCGCTGCCAACGGTCACCCGCTGGCCGTTTTCCAGCTCCACGCCCCAGACCTCAACCTGCTGCGCGAGATCCCGCGCCGCCGCACGATCCTCGGCGACGATCGCCTGCACGGCGATAATGGCATCCCGGCGGCTCAGCGTGCGCCAGCGGGTCAGCACCTCGCGAAGCAGCGCTTTATCGCCGTTAAGGTGGGCGGCAAAGACAAAGTTCCAGTCAAGCTGGGCGGCGAGACGAGCGCTCTCAAGGCTGGCGCCGAGCAGGAAGCCGTCCGCGCGCCGCGGCGGGATCGGCGTTGCCCGCACGCTCTCTTCACCTTCAGCCTCGGTCAGCGACAGCCAGTTATCAAGCTGGGCCAGCTGGTCGGCAAAGGTGCCTTTATCTTCCTGATTCAGCCCCTGCTGCAGCGCGCGGGTGGAGAGCGGCAGGCCGCCGGGCGCTTTGCCGACGCCAAGATCCACCCGACCCGGCGCAATAGAGGCCAGCAGGTTGAAGTTTTCCGCGACTTTATAGGGACTGTAGTGCTGGAGCATCACCCCGCCGGACCCAACGCGAATCTGCCGGGTCTGGCCGAGGATCCAGGCGATCGCCAGCTCCGGCGACGGGCTGGCTAATTGATCGGTATTATGGTGTTCGGCTATCCAGAAGCGATGATATCCCCAAGCCTCAGCCTGTTGCGCAAGGGTTAAAGTTCGGGTCAGTGCCTGAGCGGCCGTTTCCCCAGCCGCAAGCGGACTTTTATCCAGAATACTGATTCGATAAGACATTTCGCAGACTCGTATTAACTAACGTGTCTGCATTATTAGAATCTGGGGAGGCGGCTGAGAAACAATTTATTTACATGTGCTCTGCCGGAAAATAGATATACGGGCTTAATGCTGAGCAGGCTGCGCTGTCAACTGGCGGAGAAAATCCTCCGTCTGACGCCGGTTACGCAGGCGCACAAAGCGGATATGCTGCCAGGCCGGGTCGGCCATATCGGCAAGGTAGCGCTGGCGATTGTGACGCCAGGTTTTGATGGTCCACCAGATAATGGATTCGCGGCTAAAAAAGGAGCGACGGAAGCTTTCGCAGTTGCCGGTACCGGGCCACAGCTCCTGATGGCGGCTGGCGCGGGCGGCGGCGCGACACACCGCCTGCCGCAGCGTGCGGCAGAATCCGTAGTCGAGCCAGACCACCAGATCGACATCGCGCCATTTGATCTGACGGCTGCGGTTATAGTTGCCGTCCAGCACCCAGCCCGGCCCGGCGGTAGCGGCGGCTAATTTGGCAAAGAACGCTTCGTCCGGCGTGCCCTGCCAGTGCGGAAGCCAGTAGAGCCGATCCATTTCGATACAGGGAAGCGCCAGCTGCCGGGCAATCCGCCCGGCGAGGGTCGATTTGCCGACGCCGCTGGTCCCTACTACGTTGATTTTCATCGTCTGCGCTCAGCCATGTCTTGTTGTGGGGCTGAGAATAATAGCCGACAAACGGCCGCGCCGGGTGAGGAAAATTCCGGCGCAGCGCCTGCGCTAACCGGCGGCGGTAGCGTTTAGCAGCCCTGGTACTGCTCGTCGCTGACGTGCTCCTGCCAGGTCACCGCGCTGCCGTTTTCCGCTTCGGCGATGGCAATATGCACCATCGCGGTCGCGCTGCTGGCGCCGTGCCAGTGCTTCACGCCCGGCGGGATCCACGCGATATCGCCCGGATTCAGCGCCTGCGGCTCTTTGCCCCACTCCTGCAGCCAGCCGCGTCCCTGGACCACAATCAGCGTCTGGCCCAGCGGATGCGTATGCCAGGCGGTACGCGCGCCGGGCTCGAAGGTGACCGTCGCGCCGCCCACTTTCGCCGGCTCGGTGGCCTGAAAAGGCGCGTCGATACGCACGTCGCCGGTAAACCAGTCTGCGGGACCTTTTCGTGATGGCTGTGAGCCGCTGTGGCTAATATTCATGATGCTCTCCTCTTAGGTGTTGCACTAAAGATAGCGCAAGCGCCGGGCCGCGATTAGACTGCAAAATAAGAAAGGAACCATGAGCCAAATTCATTAATCCGGAATAACGATGCTTAAAGACAATATTAACGACCTGCTGTCGTTTATGGTGGTGGCCCGCGAGCGCAGCTTTACCCGCGCCGCCGCGCAGCTCGGCGTTTCTCAGTCGGCGTTGAGCCACGCCATGCGCAATCTGGAGGCCAGGCTCGACGTGCGCCTGCTGACCCGCACCACCCGCAGCGTCGCGCCAACCGAGGCCGGCGACAGGCTGTTTCAGCGCCTCGGCCCGCATCTGCAGGAAATTGAGCAGGAGCTCAGCGCCCTGCGTGACACCCGCGAGCATCCGGCCGGCAATATCCGCCTTACCGCCGGCGAGCACGCCGCCAGCACGGTGCTCTGGCCGACGTTGAAACCCTTTATGCTGCAGTATCCCGACATTCATATCGAAATTACCGTTGATAATGGCCTGACCGATATCGTCGATGGGCGCTTTGACGCCGGGATCCGCCTCGGCGAACAGGTGGCGAAGGATATGATTGCGGTACGGATCGCCCCCGATATGCGCATGGCCGTCGTCGGCTCGGCGGACTACCTTGCGCGCTACGGCACGCCGCAAACGCCCTATGAGCTCGACCGCCACCGCTGCATTAACATGCGCTTACCGACCCTCGGCGGCATTTATGCCTGGGAGTTTGCGCAGGAGGAGCGCGAAGTGCGCGTCCGCGTTGACGGACAAATCACGCTAAACAGCCTTCCGCAGCGCATAGATGCTGCCGCTGCGGGCCTCGGGCTGGCCTATGTCCCGGAGGATTCCGTTGCCGAGGCTCTCGCCGACGGGCAGCTGGTACGGCTCCTCGAAGCGTGGACGCCCTCCTTCACCGGCTACCATCTTTATTACCCCAGCCGCCGCCAGCACACCGCCGCCTTTTCCCTGCTTGTGGACGCGCTACGGCGCTGAACCCATTGATATATAAGCAAGTGCGGTGCAAACATGTTTTACGTGCGTCACTATCACGTTGCGTGTAGGATGCTGCGCCATGCTCTGCTTATCTCCTACGCCAGAATGATGAGAAAGCCAGCATAACGTGCTGCCAGTCGGCGGTGCGGGGACCACTCATGGACATTGACAGGAAAATGGGTTCATCAATGAATACAAAACACAACGCCGCGGCCGAGCATCAGGCCGCAAAACGTCACTGGCTCAACTCGCAGGAGTCGGGTTACCACAAGGCAATGGGCAACCGTCAGGTGCAGATGATCGCCATCGGCGGCGCAATCGGTACCGGTCTGTTTCTCGGCGCCGGCGCGCGCCTGCAGATGGCGGGGCCCGCGCTGGCCCTGGTGTATCTGGTCTGCGGCCTGTTCTCCTTCTTTATCCTCCGCGCGCTGGGTGAACTGGTGCTGCACCGGCCCTCCAGCGGCAGCTTCGTCTCCTACGCCCGCGAATTCCTCGGTGAAAAAGCGGCTTACGTTGCCGGCTGGATGTACTTCGTCAACTGGGCGATGACCGGCATTGTCGACATCACCGCCGTGGCGCTCTATATGCACTACTGGGGCGCGTTCGGCGACGTTCCGCAGTGGGTCTTCGCCCTCGGCGCGCTAGCGATCGTCGGCACCATGAATATGATCGGCGTGAAGTGGTTTGCCGAAATGGAGTTCTGGTTTGCGCTGGTCAAAGTGCTGGCGATTGTTGCATTCCTCGTGATCGGGACCATTTTTCTCGGCAGCGGAAAACCGCTGGACGGCAACGCCACCGGCTTCCACCTGATTACCGATAACGGCGGCCTGTTCCCGCACGGCCTGATGCCGGCGCTGGTGCTGGTGCAGGGGGTGGTGTTCGCCTTTGCCTCCATCGAACTGGTCGGCACCGCCGCCGGGGAGTGCAAAGAGCCGCAGACCATGGTGCCGCGCGCGATCAACAGCGTGATCTGGCGTATCGGCCTGTTCTACGTAGGTTCCGTGGTGCTGCTGGTGCTGCTGCTGCCGTGGAATGCCTATCAGGCGGGGCAAAGTCCGTTCGTCACCTTCTTCTCGAAGCTCGGCGTGCCGTACATTGGCAGCGTGATGAATATCGTGGTCTTAACCGCGGCGCTCTCCAGCCTCAACTCGGGCCTGTACTGCACCGGGCGCATTCTGCGTTCGATGTCAATGGGCGGCTCCGCGCCGCAGTTTATGTCGAAGATGAGCCGCCATCAGGTGCCTTACGCCGGAATTCTGGCGACGCTGGCGGTCTACGTCATCGGCGTATTCCTCAACTATCTGGTGCCGTCGCAGGTCTTTGAGATCGTGCTCAACGTGGCTTCGCTGGGGATTATTGCGTCGTGGGGCTTTATCGTGGTTTGCCAGATGCGGCTGCGAAAAGCGATTAAAGAAGGTAGAGCGGCGGAGGTGAGCTTTAAAATGCCGGGGGCGCCGTTCACTTCCTGGCTGACCCTGCTGTTCCTGCTCAGCGTGCTGGTGCTGATGGCCTTCGATTATCCGAACGGCACCTACACCATCGGTTCAATTCCGCTGATTGCGGTGCTGCTGGTCGCCGGTTGGTTTGGCGTTCGTCGCCGGGTGGCGGCGATTCATAGCACCGCACCGGGTGCGCAGACGGCGCAAAAATAGCGCGATTGCGGTTTGGCCTAAACCGGTCAAACCGCACTTTTCAACGACGATCCAGACTTAGTTATCTTTAACCAGCTGCGAAACGTCGCTGCTGTTAATTTGGCGCTGATTGCCCGATTCGTCGGTGTAGCTGGTCATGCCGGTATCTTTATCCAGCTGTGGCTTGCCGTGGGTCACAATGGTCTGCCCACTTTTCGTTGTCATCACATAGTTTGAAGTACAGCCCGCCAGTAAAGCCAGCATCGCGCCGGCGCACAGAACCATAAATGGCTTATTCATATCGTCTCCAGAAAGATTACCACTCTCCCGCAGCAGGCGGGAAAGCACTGATTATAAAGCCATTAGGTTAATACGGCTAACAGGTGATTGTAACAGAGGGTGATTCAGGCGAGCAGGAGGGGTCTCCCCCTCCGCTAAATCTTTACAGCGCGATGCGGATAACGTCATCCGGCGGAGTGGCTTCTTTCTGACGGGTTGATTCCTGCTTCACGCTGACGTACAGCGTTTTACCGTCGGCGGAGAGCGCGAGGCTGTTAGGATAGGTTGGCGTTTTGATGGTTTTCACAACCTTGTAGGTTTTACCATCGATCACGCTGACTTCGCCGGCCTTACGGTGGGTCACGTAGGCTTCATTGCGGGTTGGGTTGAACAGCACCGCCAGCGATTCCGGCGCGGCGATTTTCTCCAGCACCTTGCCGTCGCGCAGATCGACAACCAGCACTTCCGGCTGTTTGCCGTCGGTGATGAAGGCGCGATGGCCCGCGGTGTCAAGGCTCAGGTTCAGGTAGAAGTGCTCCTTACCGTCATCCTGCAGCTTTTTACGGCTCAGAATTTTGTTGCTGTCGCTGTCGATAGTCAGCAGCTCGCCGTCGGCATTGGTGGTGTAAATGCGCTTCGCGTCAGCATCAACCGCCAGCCCGGTCGCCATCGCGCCGGTGTTGGTAATGGTCTCTTTCAGGGTCAGCTTGTCGCCATCAACCACCCAGATAACGCTCTCTTTACCCAGCCCGGTAATATAAACGGTGTTGGTCTTCTCATTCACCGCCAGCTCGCGCGGCGCCAGCGGACGCACGGTTTCGCTGCGCTTGCGGGAGTCAAGCACCAGACGGCCTTTCACGGCGCCGGTTTTGGCGTCAATCGCGGTGACGGTGCTGTCGGTGGTGTTGCCAAACCACAGCGTCTGGGTGGCGTTGTTGATCGTCGCCCCGAACGGCTTGAGGTCGTTATGGATAACCTGAGTGACCTCCAGCGTCGTCGGGTCGAGGCGATAGACGATCCCGCCTTTATCCAGCGAACGACTTTGCGATGTCGCGACCCATAGCGCATTTTCCTGCTGGCTATAAGCCATCTCGTATGCGCCCTTTCCAACCGCCTTGCGCAGCATTTCTTCCGCCGCGTGAGCGCTGAAGCTCCCCGCCAGCAGCAGTGAAGTTAACAACAGTGAACGGCGCAGACGCGGCGTGGACAGATGACGTAATGACATGACGACTCCCTTTGATAAAACAAATATGTGCCTGCTCGACAGTGCTTCCGTGGCGTAAAGTCATGGCTTTACGCTATTTTATAGATGCGAATAATAATCATTATTTAACACAAAGTGGAGCGATAATTGCGCTCGCGGGCGAAAAAAATAGCCAATAGTTGCCATTATTTAACTAAACTTCCGTTAATAATTTTCAAAAAATTACAAAAGAGTTAACATATGGAGATATGTTCCGTTTGGTTCGTTTTGCGAGTGTTTCCATGAAAATCCTTTCCGTGCGCACGGTTGCGCTTCCCGCCCTCCTCTTGCCGCTGGTCGCTATGGCTCAGTCCAGCCCAGAAGGCGAGCAGACGATGGTCGTTACCGCCGCCCCAACGACGGTCTCCGAACTTGATACCCCCGCCGCCGTCAGCGTGGTCAACGGCGACGACATGCGCCACGCCGCGCCGCGGGTCAACCTTTCCGAGTCGCTGGGCGCGGTGCCCGGCCTGCAGGTACAAAACCGGCAGAACTACGCTCAGGACCTGCAGCTCTCGATTCGCGGCTTCGGCTCTCGCTCCACCTACGGCGTGCGCGGGCTGCGGATCTACGTTGACGGCATTCCGGCCACCATGCCCGACGGCCAGGGGCAAACCTCCAATATCGATATCGGCAGCGTAGAGTCGCTGGAGGTTCTGCGCGGGCCCTTCTCCGCGCTGTACGGCAACTCCTCCGGCGGGGTGATTAACGTCACCAGCCAGAGCGGCAGCCAGCCGCCGACCATCGAAGCCAGCAGCTATTACGGCAGCTTCGGTACCTGGCACTACGGCATGAAGGCCACCGGCGCCGTCGGCGACGGTACCCACGCCGGGGACGTCGATTACACCGTGTCGACCAACCGCTTCACCACTCACGGCTACCGCGATCACAGCGGCGCGCGGAAAAACCTCGCCAACGCGAAGCTGGGCGTGCGCATCAACGACGTCAGTAAGCTGACGCTGCTGTTCAACAGCGTGGATATCAAAGCCAACGATGCCGGCGGCCTGAGCTACGACGAGTGGCAGAATAACCCGCGCCAATCGCCGCGCGGCGATCAGTACAACACCCGCAAATCGACCAAACAGACCCAGGCCGGTTTACGCTACGAGCGCCAGCTGAGCGAGCGCGACGACCTGAGCGTGATGATGTACGCCGGCGAGCGTGAAACCACGCAGTATCAGTCGATTCCGCGCGCGCCGCAGCTTAACCCGAGCCACGCGGGCGGCGTGATTGACCTCACCCGCCACTATCAGGGTATCGATACCCGCTGGACCCATCGCGGCGAGCTGCTGGTGCCGGTGACCTTCACCACCGGGCTTGATTACGAAACCATGAGCGAGCGCCGCAAAGGGTTTGAAAACTTCGTGATGGCCAACGGTGCGCCGCAGTACGGCGAAGAGGGCAGCCTGCGCCGCAACGAACGCAACCTGATGTGGAATATCGACCCCTATCTGCAGACCCAGTGGCAGCTGACGGAGAAACTGACTCTCGATGCCGGGGTGCGCTACAGCTCGGTGTGGTTCGATTCAAACGATTACTACATTACCTCGGGCAACGGCGACGATAGCGGCGACGCCAGCTACCACAAATGGCTGCCGGCGGGTTCACTGAAGTATGCGCTGACCGATGCGTGGAACGTCTACGCTTCCGCGGGCCGCGGCTTTGAAACGCCGACCATCAACGAGCTCTCCTATCGCTCCGGCAACCAGGGCGGCCTGAACTTTGGCCTGCAGCCCTCAACCAACGAGACGTTTGAAATCGGCAGCAAAACGCGGATCGGCAACGGCCTGTTCACCGCTGCTTTGTTCCAGACCAATACCGATAACGAGATTGTCGTTGACGCCAGCAGCGGCGGACGCACCAGCTATAAAAACGCCGGCAAAACCCGCCGTCAGGGAATGGAGCTGGGGCTGGATCAGCAGTTCGCTGAGAACTGGCGCCTGAAGGCCGCCTGGACCTGGCTGGACGCCACCTACCGGACCAACGTCTGCGATGACGCCAGCTGCAACGGTAACCGCATTCCGGGGATCGCCCGTAACATGGGCTACGCCTCGTTTGGCTATCAGCCGGATCGCGGCTGGTACGCGGGCAGCGATATTCGCTACATGAGCAATATCATGGCTAACGATGAGAACACAGCTAAGGCGCCGTCGTGGACCGTCGTTGGACTCACCAGCGGCTATAAGTGGAGCTACGGCAATATGGATATGGACGTTTTCGGCCGTATCGATAACCTGTTTGACCGCAGCTACGTCGGGTCGGTGATCGTCAACGAGTCCAACGGCCGCTACTACGAACCGGCGCCGGGACGTAACTACGGCGTTGGCCTGAACCTCGCATGGCGATTTGAGTAACATGCCGCAGCCGCCGCCCGGGGAGTCCGCCGGGCGGCGGCGTTAATGACTGGCCCGGCGGCTGACGGTTGGTGGCTGAAAAACAGAAAATCTCAAAAATATCGAAAAAACAAAAGTTCTCGATCCTTTAGATAAAAAAACAAACTAAGAAAATCATCTTCTGAAGAAAAATAAAAATTAAGATAAAAAACATTCCATCCATTCAAAAACACACACAAAACATCCCCACTATATCTTTAGCAGACGAAACATATCCTAATAGCCTCAATAAATCCATTCTAGAGTCGGTAGCAAATAAACCATAACAATAATAAATTAAAACAATTTAGGAAGCGTAAATCTGGCGTTATTTTTGTGAGCGAAATATTTAACAAATCGTTTATCTAAAATATAGACTCACGTTCTACCGAGTATGTAAAAAAGGTAAACACCACAATTATATTTGTGAAAAATGTTCTACCAACCAATAAATAAAAAATCATTAACGATAATAGAGAGAGGCAGGCTAACCACCTGTGACTTAGCTGGAAATATCTATACTGAAGGTTAAATACCTAAAGAGTTTGACATCTACAGTTTCGGTTCTTACCTATCAACAATTTTTGAGTACCGAGAGACTGTAGTTTCAATCGCAGTCCCCCGGAAAAATATCAGTAGGATTTAACTGATTTCAATTCCATAAATTCCTCCCTAAAAACATCATCCGGTATTTTATTGAAAATAAATAATTGATCACCCAAATTTAAAATGGAGATTTCCATTGAGTTATCAAACTGAAGATTAACTCCAATGATTTTTTGTTCAACCCCAGAATACACCATATTAAAAGCAATGATTCTCTTATCAATCACCTCAATAAAAGCAGGATTCGAAGAAATATTTCTTATTATAAGCTTGCCATATTCACCCATATCACTTTTGCACAATGGCAATTCATCCAGCAACAATGAGGCACCATCAATACCACCAGCTAATCTCATAAAAAAGGATGAAGGGCCAAATTCCATCGTTATCTCTTGCAGATTGTCGAATGAAGTCTGTTCATCGCATGTGAACATAAGACCGCATACGGACTTTAGTATCCGTCCTACCACTTCCTCTCCATACATTTGCATATTTTCATTTATCATGTTATGGATTTTCCTTCAGTGCGTTTTTCACAGATGTATTATTGAATACACCATTTTTTAAAATAGTGACAAAAGTCCCATCAAGTTTTGTTACAACCACATCATTATCCTTTATTCGGAAAATTACATCCCCCCTACCACCATTTACCCCTTGGCCAGAAAATGTCCCTGAAACAACTATCTCAGGATGTTCTCCAATGTCCATAATACGTGACAGAACCATATTTCTGTCTGAAGCATTAGATGCATTACCACCGAAATCCTCAACATGCTTTCCTAATTTCTTACCGAGTTGAGCATTATCAACTTTAAATAAACTACCGGCTAACAACTCTTTCTTTATAGTATCAGCAACAGGTTGCAGATTGAATGCCTTATTTTTCAAAGATGTATCAGCGGAATGAACTGCTTGCAGCGTTAGATTTTTCACCAGGTCTTGGGTTTTGCCCACAACCAGAGTACTACCCGCAACAATAGGTCCGACGCCAATAAGTGCCTCTGGAGCAATAATATCGGCAGCATAGATACCCGCCTGGTTCAGACATAACGCCGGGTTGGTCTTACATCCAGCAACAATCAGACGCGCAGCTAAAACTATTTCAGGCGCTGCCCCTAAGATTGTTAATCCTCCGACGGTGACAGCAAGCCCACCGCCTGCGGTAACAGCAACCATGACTGCCGCTTCCCGGCGAGCCTGAACGCGTTTAGCTGCGTCCTTATCCCCCTTATCTGCAGCCAGAATATCCCGCTGATTATCCAGGGCATACTGTTGCAACATATGCTCCGTCATATTGTAGCGGTAAACATTTTGCGCGCTGTCCGCCCCGCTGTATGCGCCTTCAGGCGTATGTGTGGTCAGCGCGCCGGTCAACGCGCCAATCACGCGTGCCGTTTGCTCTTTTGCCTCATTACCGTTTAGCGCTTCCTGCAGACGCCGCAACTGGCGCTCTTGCTCATTCAGGTTAGCGGGTTCGAATAACGAGCTTTGCATGATGACACCGGCCAGCTCCGCCGCCAGGGCACCAGTGGCCGCACCTTTACCGTCACCCAGCCCGATTTCCGCGCTGATGCCAGCAAGGACCGCATGGCTGACCGATTTCCCGGCCACGCCTAACACTTCACCGTTGTCACCAATCAGCCCCGCGCCTTCGGCTTGAACCTGATTACCAATATTTGATAACAGCGCGTTGACCAGATTGTCCTTAAAGCTGCCGCCATTGATGCCGGTGTTCAGGCTGGAGCTGATAACCGACTGACCGGCCACGCGCTGGGTAACCTTGCTCCATCCTTCATCTTTCACCAGAGCAGGCAGGCGCGCCTTGTCCGGCGCCACGCTAACGTTCATCACCTCGTCAAACCCGGCCAGCGCCCCGCCGATAACCATAGAGGTTGCCAGAGATTTAACGGAGCTGCTGCTTTCCAGACTTTTAAGGGTTTTTGACAGATTCCCCTGATTTTCAACCAACGCAACCGCTGCCTGGGAAACCAGGGATGTCATACCCGCATAGGCTGAGCCATACACTGCCGCGGAAGCCGTTGCGCCCGTGACACCGGTTGCCGTAATAGCGCTGCTTCCAGCCAAAGCAGCGAGCCCTGTTCCGGCAGTAACTGCAGCAGCAGCTATCGCAATCACCGCGGCAACGGCCGGATTCAGGCTCTGGCTTTTATAGTTCCAGCTGTCATAGGCATCCTTAACCTCGTTCCACTGTACGTCATTGCGGGTGTTCAACCCTTTTAGCCATTCGGTGCCCGACTGAACGCCGAGGGCGGTAATAGCTCCCTGCAGCGCCTGACCATTTTTGGTTTTGACATCAGCACTGATGCCGTTTGCCGCATCCACCGTCAGCTTACCGCCGGCGTAAACGGAAGGAAGAACCCATTTCCCTTCGCTGTATCCCTTATCTGCCTGTTTAATATAAAAGCCTTTCGAGGTGCTGACGGTCTGCTCGAAGGTCGTATTCTTCACCGCAAGGAAATTGACTTTTCCGTTAGTACTGGTCAGCGTCGCATTTTTCCCCGCCTCAATTTTGCTGGCTTCATAGGTACTGTCATCGCGACTCAGCAGGTTAAGATTGCCTCCGGCGGTAAACTCAGTCACCCGATTGGTGGTCGTATGCTTTGTCTGCTTAACCGTGGTTTTCTGTCCCCACCATTTCCGTTTGGTGGTTTGCTTCTCATAATGGCTGGATTCTTCCATCGCCTGGGCGTATAGCCAGCCGCCTTTCGCCGCCACGTCCATCGCGCCTTTCGCCAACAGTCGCGATGCCTGGAACAGAATACTGCCGCCCGAAATCACCGTCAGGGCGCCACCCGCATTAAGCGTCACACCGGTCTGGCTGACGGTCTCCGTCCAGGTATTCCCGGACTCCCGATAAACGGTCCCCCGCGGACTGCAATTGCATATTCCCGCCGGAGGTCAGCGTGATATTATCGTTCGATGTCAGGGTGCTGCCGTCGGCCAGGATACTTTCGTTTGCCGCCAGCGTCAGTGCCCGCGCCCCGCGCAGGTTGGTAAGTACATTAAGCTCATCGCGGTTGTTATCGTTCTGACCATCCGTGACGCCATAGCCATAAGCGCCGAGCCAGATATTTTTCCCGGCCTGCAGGGTAGTTTTATTTCCGGCTATAACACTGGCGCCAGGCAATGCAATATCCGCAGCAGCATTAATGAGGATATCTTTTCCCGCGGTCAGTGAACTGCGCAATTCAGGCGTACGGTTTTCAGCAAAGTATGGGTTGAACCGGCCGCTCAGGGTGCGCATATTCATATCAGCATGCACGCCAGCGGTCATATTAATATTCCCTCCGGCATCAGCCTGTATACCGCGTAGTATTAAATACTTCCCGCTGCTTAGCGTGATATCCCCAGATGCGCGCAGAGGATCCCCTGGCAACATCTGATTAAAAAGCTCCTGTGACCTGGCTGCTGACAGGACATATCCTGGTCGTTCATGACTCAGCATGGCCTCATTTTTATCGATGGTGATGTTGCCGTTAGCAATCAGAGTGATGTTTTTACTTTGTACGGGAAGGCGGGTATTCCTCAGTAAAATATTTCCTCCTGCCGTCATCAGAAGGTCCCCTGTCGCTTCAACACTCCCTAGCCAACGGACGCCATCGGCATGGAAATAGTTCGGCTGTTCACTGGTGTGCGAGTTCACGTCGCCAGTGCGGCTGACGAGAGTGATATTTTGCCCCTTAAGTTCACTTTGCCATGAGTCGATATTCCCGCCAGCTAAAACAGAAATGTCCTTGCCAGCGGTCAGTAGCGCCAGTGCGACTTTAGTAAAAGTATCTGATTGAAGTGTAATATCACCGGCAGCCTTGATGACATCAGTGGTAATAATGCTACCTGCGTGCAGCAGGATATTTTTTGCGGTGATGGTGTCGGGTCGAGCGACAACATCCGAATATCCGGCCCGGGTATCATAAGGCTCATAGCTTTCAATCCGCTCAGAGAAATCAGCCACCAGATTACCTGTTGCCGCCAGGGTCGCTGGAGATAACGCTGAATTCCTCCAGCTCAGGAGTTCACCTGTTTTCTGGAAGGTGTAAGTTTTAGTTTGCTTGCCGGCAATCGTAAGCTGGTTTTCCGGTACCGGCGACGATGCGGTACCGGATGGTCGGTAAGATGTATCGTAAACCGCCCAGGTATCCATAATCCCCGTTTTGCCGCTAATATGTTTCAGCGTCTTTCCGGTCATAATCAGATCGCGTCCGGCTTTAATCTGACTTTCATTATTGATTAGCTGAGTAGCGTTTAAATAGCTATTTCCTCCGGACAGAATTGAAGCAGCAGGAGAGGATGCCGTCCTGCGTAACTCTTTTCGCCCACTGTTAACCAGCGCAGTCTGATTAAAATCAACCGTACCAAACCATTTCCCGCCCAGTTGAGCATTCCAGTATGTCACGTCGGCGAGAGTAATATTTCCGGATGCATGCCGAATAGAGTTGATAGTACGATGCTGCGGTAATTTCACGAATTGCGTTGAGTCCGGACTGATATCTTTCCATTCGTAAGTCAGAACATCACGGGTATTGTTCAGCGTTTCTGTACGGATGACCAAATCACCGGTATTGGTCTGAATACGTGCAGAGCGATTCTCCACCAGAGTCGCTTTATTACCCTGAGCATCCTTCTGTATCCACAGATTGTTGTTACTGTGCAGGGCGGCGCCCTCGCCGGTGTTGCGCACCGTGGAGGCAAACACCCGCATATCCCCATGGGCCGTGGTACCGCTGCGGTTATCCACGGTGGTGGCCGCCAGCGTCACATCGCGCTCTGCCCGCACGCTGCTGCCGGCTGACGTGACGATTTCCCGACCGCTAACGTTCAGGTCGGTCTGTGCTTTGACGTTGCTGAGGATAATTTTTCCAGCCGTCGTCAGGGAAATATCCCGCTGGGTGGCGGTAATTCTGTTCAGGTTGACCCCCACCCCGTCTTCGGTGGCAACAAGGCGGATTTTTCCGGCATACATGCCGCCCAGCGCCTTAGTATCGACGGCAAGTTGAGGTTTAGCCCCCTCCCCGGCAACAGGTTTTACCGTGCCATCCTTAAAACTGACCTGGTTCGCCCCCAGGGTCATGGTGAGGGTTTTCGCGTTAATTTTTCCATTTAGCTCAGTTGCCCGGCTGATAATATCAACATACTCCGCGCTATTTCCGTCGAGGCCATTGTTGCCGATAATCACTGAGCCTTTCTTAACGGCTAATGCATCCAGAGCCCCTTGTTTATCAAACTGCGGCTTGCCGGTGGTCAGGGTAACCGAAGGCGCGTTAATAAATCCGCAACCATCGCAGGTAATACCGTTCGGGTTGGCTATCATTACGCCAGCTTTATTACCAAAAACTTCCAGCTTGCCTTTTAACTCTGAGCGATTGCCGCTGGTGACTTCGTTGATAATGAGTTCAGCCGGTTTGCCTTTTAATCTGGCGTTACCGTTGTCAATGGTGACGCCCAGCTGAGTTTTTCCGCCCTGCGTCGCGTTATTTAACACGGCACCGGGGGCCCCCACGTTGAAATCCTGATAGGTGTTATGTGAAATGCCGGCACCGTTTGGCGTGGCGATGTTCACCACCGGTACGTTACCGGGCTTGATGACAACCTGAGTATTCCCGTTAGCTGCAACGATACCGGCGGCAATTGCGGGATGTAAAGGCTGAACGGCGGTAAGGTAGATCAACAGCCAACTGGCGCCCCTGGCCAGCGGATGGGCAAGCTTATCCATATCTGAACATCCTTTTATTCTGGAGCCAAAGGGCCCCTGCTGTGTGCCGGCAGTTAAAGTGAAACGGTGGCCTGCCAGTAAACCACCTGTTTATCCGGGTTAAGTCGGTCGGGATACGATATCGGCATGGCAACGGTCAAAGACTGGCTGAGCCAGCGGCCTGCCAGCTCCAGCCCTAGGGAGGTCCCCGTCAGCGTGCCGCCATCGGTTATTCCTTTCTGGCCCACCACATGCCCGGCATCCAGCGCCCCCGTGGCTGACAACGTTCCCATGCCTGGAATGGTCATCCATTGCCATGTCAGTTCATTACGCCAGTAGCCGCCGCGGTTGCCGCTGAGATATTGTTCTTTAAATCCCCTGACCGAGTACTGTCCGCCAACGGATAGCTGCTCGCTGGCATAAAGGCGATCGGGCGTGGTTTGTCCGTATGCGGATGTCAGCCAGTAGAGAGAGGGAGTCAGAGGATAAAACCAGCTAGCGCTCAGGCTAAAGCGGCGGAATTCGCTGCGCGGGAGTTCTGGGTGAGCGGGGTCGTCGCGGGTAGCTCCTGCGAGACTCAGCCCATGTGAAAGCGATGGGCCGACCGTCAGGTAGCCATTACCGAGACTCCGGCTGTAGCTGAGCCCAGCGACTACGCTGGTCAGCGTTGGACTGCTGACGCCGAGACGTACGTCTCCCAGACGGTTCTCAGTTTCCCGGCGAGAAAAGGCCATATCCAGCGCCATCCGCTGTTTCCCGTCACGCCATAGGGTTCGGCTAACCGCCAAACGCTGAGTCTGGACGGTTCCGTCGTACCGCCAGCGAGAGTCAGAATCACCAACAGATAAGGTCTGATAAAAATCGGACCAGCCGTATTGCGCGCTGAATAGCCAGTATCCGTAAGGTACTGTGACTCCGACCTGAAGGTTACGGCTACGGCGGTCATGATGAAACTCGCTGTCCCTGCCTGCGGATAGCATCCATTGATCCGCCAGGCTGAACGGATTATCCACGGTCAGCTGCGCATTCATCTGCCTGCTGCCGGTACTTTTTTGCCCGCTATTATCAACCGCTAAACTCAGGCTCACCGGCAAATGATGGTCAGTTGCGATCAGCTCCACCCGGGAGAAACCTTCCCTGCTCCCGGGAAGAATATCTATGGTCAGGGCCCTGGACCGCAGGCGATTAAGCTGATCAAGTCCTTGCTCAAGGTCCCGCAGATTCAGAATCCGACCTTCGGCCTGCGGGAACACCATTCTGAGGGCGTTATCCTGGCTGCCGGCAAGAGTGATGGTTTCCACTTTTCCTTCAGTGACTTCAATCAGCAGAAGCCCACCAGAAATATCCTGTTCCGGCAGCCAGGCGTGGGAGGTAATGAAACCGCGGGAGAGATAGGCCTGAGTGATATCGCGGACGCGTAGCTGAATTTCCTGCAGGGACATACATCCTTTTGCCGGCACTGATGTCAGCGTTTTCAGCGCATCGCGAGGCAAAACCGTGCTGCCCAGCAGCCGGAGCTGCTTAAGAGCAAAACATGGACCTTTTTCAGCCGACAAACTCTTATCCGGGGAAAGCTGTATGGGCGTGCTGTTTCGGAGCGCCTCTCGTTGCTGCTGAGTATGGTCCAGCAGAGCCTTCTGCTGTTGCTCAATGGCGCTCTGGTCGGCCGGACTCAAAGGTGCCGCTGACAGAGAAAAAGGTATGAGTAACGGTGCAACAAAAAACCAAAGACGGCGAGCGGCAGGCAATAATGTCAGCATCAAAAACTCCATTTTTTGAAATGTTGCGACATTAAATGTAATATTTTGTAATTAAATGTCTATTAAAAATTCAATATTGTGCATCAGTACTCATCTGGAAAGAGTGGCATGGCGCGTTACGGTTAGCCGCTGAGGTAACGTATTCACGTTCGCGGAAGAGAGGTAAGACAGGATATTTAATAAAGAGATGAGTTAAGGAAAACCCCGTATAGGGCGCGCCATTTCTGGCGCCTTGCAGATCGTCGCCCCGGCGCGCAACGCCGCCGGGGCATAAGTGTTACTCGTCCGGCGAAACGCGGACCACGACTTTACCGAAGTTCTCGCCCTTCAGCAGGCCGATCAGCGCGCGCGGGGCGCTCTCCAGCCCGTCGATTTGCTGCTCGCGGTACTTAATTTTACCTTCCTGCACCCAGCGCCCCATCTCCTGCTGGAACTCGGCGATACGGTGGCCGTAATCCTGGCCGATAATAAAGCCCTGCATCCGAATCCGTTTTTTCAGCAGTGTGCCCATCAGCAGCGGCAGACGGTCCGGGCCGTCGGGCAACGCGGTCGCGTTGTAGCCGCTGACCAGGCCGCACACCGGCACCCGCGCCGAGGTATTGAGCAGCGGCAGCACCGCATCGAACACCTTGCCGCCAACGTTTTCATAGTAAACGTCAATGCCCTGCGGGCAGGCCTGCGCCAGCTGTTCGGCAAAATCAGGCGCGCGGTGATCGAGGCAGACGTCAAAGCCCAGCGTCTCAACCGCATAGCGACACTTCTCGCTACCGCCGGCAATCCCGACGGTACGGCAGCCTTTAAGCTTAGCAATCTGCCCTACCGTTGCGCCCACCGGCCCGGTGGCGGCTGCGACCACCAGCGTCTCGCCGGCCTTCGGCTGCCCAATATCCAGCAGCCCCATATAGGCGGTAAAACCAGGCATGCCCAGCAGGCCGAGCGCCCAGGATGGATGCTCCGGCTGTGCGCCCAGCTTCACCAGCCCGCTGCCGTCAGACAGCTCATAATCCTGCCAGCCGCCGTAGCCCAGCACCCACTCTCCGGGGGTAAAGTCAGCATGATTTGACGCGACAACCCGGCTCACCGTGCCGCCCACCATCACCGCGCCGATGGCGACCGGCGGCGAGTAGGAGGGCGCATCGCTCATGCGGCCGCGCATATAGGGATCTAAAGAGAGAAACACGGTGCGTAACAGCACCTGTCCCGGGCCCGGCGAGGGCACATCGCCCTCTTCCAGACGAAAGTTTTCCCTGGTCGGCTCGCCGTGTGGACGAGAAGCCAGCACCCAGCGACGGTGACGTTGCGAATTAAAAGCCATAGCAAACTCCTCTTTTAAAGACCTGTACTGAGGCTAGCCGCAATTACCGCCGCCTGCATTGGCATTATGAGGCAGATTGATTCAGCCTGACGACCAGATAGATGCAGGAAGTGGCGGATTCATTGATAAAACGGCAGTCGTTCGGCGGCCCCAGCTCCAGGCAATCTCCCGCCTGCATTTCATGACGCGTGGCGCCCTCAACAAAGACCAGCTCGCCCTGCTGCAGCCAGATCAGCTGGCGCGCCAGCGCATAGGAGGCCGCGGGCATCGGGACATCGCTACCGGCGGGAAGCTCCACCTGCACCAGATCGATAGGCAGGTCGCTGCGCGGCGAGACGTGACGGCGCAGATAGTGGCTCTGCGGATCGCGCCACACCGGCTGGTTGGCAAAACGCAGCAGCTTGCCTTCCTGCATCTCCGCGCGGGCGATCAGCGTCGACATGCTGATGCCAAAGGCGCCGGACAGACGCCCGAGCATCGACGCCGTCGGGCTGCTCTCACCGCGTTCGATTTTGTGGATCATCGCCCGCGACGCGCCGGCCCGTTCCGCCAGCTCGCTCAGAGACCAGCCTCGGGACTCACGTTCGATGCGAATGCGGGCGCTGATGCGCTGATTGATGTTGTCTTCGATAGTATTCATAGCGTAGTACTATAGTGTATGAAATACGGCGTAACAAGACCATGAAAGGTAACCTGTTTCCACGGCTCTGATTCCCTCCATCCGCTTGTCGCCGCGCCGGCTGGCGTACCTTAGTAAAAAATTTCGCCTAAAACAGATGACAGCATTGCGTACATTATTGTAATAATATCGTACTACTATAGTGTACGAAACTTGAGGTTTGCTATGACCATCCGCTATGCCTGTAAAGAGGATTGTGCGGCGATTGCCGAGATCTATAACCATGCGGTGCTGCACACTGCCGCTATCTGGAATGATAAAACCGTCGATACCGATAACCGCATTGCCTGGTTTGAAGCGCGCCAGCTGGCCGGTTTCCCGGTGCTGGTAAGCGAAGAGAACGACGTGGTGACCGGCTACGCATCGTTTGGCGACTGGCGGGCCTTCGACGGCTTTCGCCATACCGTCGAGCATTCGGTCTACGTGCACCCCGATCGCCAGGGAAAAGGGCTTGGCCGCACCCTGCTTGTGGCGCTGATTAATGAAGCCCGTCGCCTGAAGAAACACGTGATGGTCGCCGGCATTGAGGCGCAGAACCACGCGTCGCTGCATCTCCATGAAACCCTCGGTTTTGTGACCACCGGCCAGATGCCGCAGGTCGGCACCAAATTCGGCCGCTGGCTGGACCTGACCTTTATGCAGCTCCAGCTCGACGATCGCCGCGATCCGGATCCCGAGGCATGAATCAGTCCCTGACGCTGGCCTGCCTTATCGCCGCCGGGATCGGGCTGGTGGTGCAGAATACGCTGATGGTGCGCATTACCCAGTCCGCCTCGACAATCCTGATTGCGATGCTGCTTAATTCGCTGGTCGGGATTGTTATTTTCGTCACCATTTTGCTCCTGCGCCACGGCGCGGCGGGCATGCATGAGCTGGCGGTTAGCGTGAAGTGGTGGACGCTGATTCCGGGCCTGCTGGGGTCGTTTTTTGTCTTTGCCAGCATCAGCGGGTATCAGAACATCGGCGCGGCGACCACCATTGCGGTGCTCATCGCCAGCCAGCTGGTCGGCGGCCTGATCATCGATTTAGTCCGCGCCCACGGCGTGCCGTTTCGCGCGCTGGTGGGGCCGTTTTGCGGAGCGGTCATGCTGGTGATTGGCGCCTGGCTGGTGGCCAGACGCCAGTTCTGATGCGGATATCAGAGGATAGATCCACCCTTGGTCAACTGCTCACGCCGCCCCTCCTGCTCTTCCTGGTGCTGGCGTCCATGATGCGCAATGGTGGTGCGTAAACGCTGCTGCTGGGTATAGCGATCGTCGCGATCCAGCCCGGCGTCATCGCTAAGTTCGATCAACAGCTCGTTCATGTGGGTAATCACCCCTTCGGCAATCGCCGCGTCCACGCGGGCGATAACCTCATCCAGATGTGCCATCCTGCTCTCCTTTCGGCTTAATTCAGTTTTACCTTTGAAAAATCGCTGCCCATCAGACTCACGCTATAGCCGCTGACGTTGCTGCGTGTGGCATAGAAGGTTTTTCCCGTCGCCAGGGTGATCCACGGCGCCTGCTGATAAAAAATCTCCTGCGCCTGGCCGTACAGCTTGGCCCGCGCCTGCGGATCGCTGACCAGAAGCGCTTTCTTCACCAGCGCGTCGTAGGACTTGTCGCACCAGCGAGCGACGTTAGAGCCGGTTTTGATGTTATCACAGCTTAAAAGCGTGCCGGCAAAGTTGTCCGGATCGCCGTTATCCGACATCCAGCCAAACAGGGCGCTATCGTGTTCGCCTTTACGCATCCCGGCGAGATATTCCCCCCACTCGTAGCTGACGATTTTGGCCTTGACGCCAACCTTGCTCCAGTCGCTCTGAATCATCTCTGCGATGCGGCGGGAGTTCGGGTTATACGGCCGCTGAACCGGCATCGACCACAGGGTGACCTCTGCGCCATTTTCCAGCCCTGCCTGCTTGAGCAGCGCTTTAGCCTTCTGCGGATCGTAGTCGTAGTCCGGGAGATCTTTCTTATAGCCGAGCATATTGGCCGGCAGCGGCGATTTCGCCACGGTGCCGGAATCGAGGAATACCGCTTTAACGATCGCCTGCTTGTCCGTCGCGTAGTTCAGCGCCTGACGCACCAGCAGGTTATCAAACGGCTTTTTCTCGGTGTTAAACGCCAGATAGCCAACGTTCAGCGCCTCAACCGAGTGCAGCGCCAGATCCTTATTGCCTTTGATGACCGGGAACTGCACCGGTGAAGGCGCCGGAATGATCTGGCACTCGTTGGTTTGCAGCTTTGCCAGCCGCGTCTCAACGTTTGGCGTGATCGAGAAGATCAGATGCTTTGTCGGCACCTCGCCTTCCCAATAGTGCGGATTCGCAATATAGCGGATCTGGGAATCCACCTTATACTGCTGCAGCGCGTACGGGCCGGTGCCGATAGGCCAGGTATCGACGTACTCCGGGGTGCCCTTTTTCAGCATCGCGTCGCCATATTCCGCGGAGAGAATTGAGGCGAAATCCATCCCCCAGTCGGCGAGGAAAGCGGCATTCGGCTCAGCCAGCACGAACTGGACGTGATAATCGTCGAGCTTTTTAACCTCTTTGATCAGCTTATCCAGCCCGACGTCGTGGAAGTACTCGTAGCTGCCCTGGGAAACGTTATGGTACGGGTGTTTTGCATCCTGCTGACGCAGTACCGAGAAGAGCACGTCATCGGCGTTGAAATCGCGGGTCGGCTTAAAGTATTTATTGCTGTTGAACTGAACGCCTTTACGCAGGGTAAAGGTCCAGGTTTTGCCATCCGGCGAAACGGTCCAGTCGGTGGCCAGCGAAGGAACCGGCGTATTTTTCTGCGGATCGAAGGTAATCAGGCGGTTGTAGAGCACCTGCGAGCTGGCCACAAACGAGGGGCCGGAGCTGGCAATCTGCGGGTTGAAGGATTCCGGCGAAGCTTCGGAGCAGTAGACCAGCGTATCGTTACCGGCCGCCGAGGCCGCAGCGGCAGGCAGCAGCAGTGCGCCGAGCGCCAGAGCAAGGCGTGTTTTCCCTGTAGACATGGTTATAAACCTTATTAATTTGTTATATACCCTCTAATAACAGCACAGCAGGAATCAACCAGCAAATAATCAATCGGTATCAGGTTATGCTGAAAACGCCATTTTTGCCGATTTATTCAACACTCACCGCCTTTTTGTACCGTTTAATCGGCTGAAGTTGTGAACTGCCTAAAAAGCTTGAAAAAAATCGTGCGATAACCGCCCTCCCGGCCCCCCGTCGTCTCCCCGCCCGGTACACTCGAAAAAACGCGAAAAGATGAGGTTTCCCGATGAGCTTAACCTGCAGCCTGTACACCAACGGCCGGTGGCACGACGCCGATGACGGTGCCACCTTTACCCGCAGCCATCCGCTGAACGCAGAGGCGCCCTCCACCGCTGCCGCTGCCAGCCTCGCCGACGCCCGACGCAGCGTTGAGGCCGCGGCCGCCGCATTCCCACAATGGCGCGATACTCCCCCTGGCGAACGCCGCCGCCTGCTGCTGAACGCTGCCGAACAGATGCTGCTGCGCGAAGCCCGGTTTATTGCCGCTATGGCGGCAGAAACCGGCGCAACGGCGCACTGGTCCGGCTTTAACGTCCATCTGGCCGCCGATATTCTGCGCGAAGCCGCCGCGCTCACGACCCAGATTGAGGGACAGATAGTGCCGTCAAACGTGCCGGGAAACCTGGCGATGGCCGTGCGCCAGGGCGCTGGCGTCGTGCTCGGGATGGCGCCGTGGAACGCGCCGCTGATCCTGGCGACGCGGGCGATTGCCACTCCTCTGGCCTGTGGCAATACGGTGATCCTCAAGGGCGCCGAACTGTCGCCCACCTCTCAGGGATTGATTATTGAGGCCCTCGCCGCTGCCGGCTTCCCCGATGGCGTGATCAACTATCTGACCTGCGCGCCTGAGGATGCGCCGGCGTTGGTCGAGTCGCTGATTGCCCATCCCGCGGTGCGGCGGGTCAATTTTACCGGCTCCACGCCGGTAGGCAGGATCGTTGCCCGCACCTGCGGCCAGCATCTGAAGCCCGCGGTTCTTGAGCTGGGCGGAAAAGCCCCGCTGCTGGTGCTCGATGACGCCGATCCCGAACAGGCGGCAGCGGGCGCCATATTTGGCGCTTTCGCCAACGCCGGGCAGATCTGTATGTCAACCGAACGCATTATCGTCGACCACGCGATTGCCGATGAGTTTGTCGCGCTTATCAGCCGCCGCGCGGCGAGCCTGCCCGCTGGTTTGATCGGCCCGGTCGTCGATATGAAGACCGTGACGCGCTGCAATGCGCTGATTGACGATGCGCTGGCAAAAGGCGCCAGGCTGCTGTGCGGCGGCAAAGCCACGTCGGTGCAGATGGATGCCACCCTGCTGGACGGCGTCACCCGCGACATGCGCATCTGGAGCGAGGAGTCGTTTGGGCCGGTGAAAGCGATTATCCGCGTCAGCGGTGAAGAGGAAGCCCTGGCCGCCGCGAATGAGAGCGAATACGGGCTTTCATCGGCGGTATACAGCCGGGACAGCGCCCGGGCATGGAACGTCGCGCAGCGCTTGCAAACGGGGATTTGCCACATTAATGGCCCCACCGTTCACGATGAGGCCCAGATGCCGTTCGGCGGCTGTAAATCCTCCGGCTACGGGCGCTTCGGTGGGCGCGCGGGCGTTGACGAATTTACCGAACTGCGCTGGATAACCCTGCAAATGCAGCCCCGCGAACTGCCGTTTTAACCCATTCCGCCGACTGGGGTCGTTCGCCTCAGCAGCGGCTGGCGATCGCGGCCGCCAGCGCGGCAGGATTTTCCCAGGCCATCGAGTGCCCGGCGTCGGGCACAACCCACAGCGTAATCCCTTGCGCGACGGCGTCCTCGGCTTCCTGTGCCGGAAGCGACAGCTCGCCATAGATAAGCGTCTTCGGACAGGAGAGCTGACAAAAAAGGGTAAACCATGACGGCGTTACGCCGCAGACCAGGCTGTCTGCCCCTCTCCAGACGGCCCAGGGGGCGCTGTTCTGCAGGCATCCGGCCCAGGGCGACGATTCCGCCGCCAGCATCTCGCCATAGCCGGCGGCGACAAACTCCGCTTCGGTCTGCGCGGCAATCGTCCGACTGTATACCCCACCGCCGGCGTACAGGTTGGGCTCGGCCACCAGCAGCGCAAGCACGCGTTCGCCTAAGCGTTCAGCCGCCTCGATGGCAATACTGCCGCCCATGCTATGGCCGTACAAATAGCAGCGTGACAGCTGCAGGTGGTCAAGGAGTTCGACCACCACCCGCGCCTGTTCCGTGGTGCTGTAACCAAACTCAGCGGGTTTATCGCTGTAGCCGTAGCCCGGTAGATCGATAAGCACGATCCGCCGCCCGCTCAGCGCGGGATCGGTAGCCACTCGAGGATAATCGTACGAGGAGGCGCACCCCAGACCGTGGATAAAAACGATCGGGTCGCCACCGCCGGGCAGATCGAGCCAGCGCACGGTGGTGCCGGCCAGAGAGGAGAAGAAACCGTTCATAAATAAGCTTCCGTTAATTAAGACTGTTTTTTTATACAGTCATTATTAACGAATGCCAACGCTTTCTTTAACCTCAGAATAGCGAAACGAGAAGTGCGGTCGGGAAGCTAAACGGCCAGGTTGCACCGATCAGCAGCGCGGCCAGCAGGCGAATCAGACGACTCTCTTTGGTTAAAAACCAGCTGATAACTGCGCAGATAGATCCCATCACCGCATAAAAAATCAGCATCTTTTGATATAGGGTCATTCTTAGTCCTTCCCTGAAAACGCCTTTACGACGCGCCTCTTTCAACAGCGCAAAGCGGACCAGGGATTAATGCATGACAAAGTAAAAATACTGCGCGTAGCCAACAGAAAACGCCCGATTCATCCTTGTCTGATAGCACATCCTTTGACCTCGTACTATACCTGTAGAGGCTTACTCATAAAGGTGGCGTTATGGATGTTTCCAGCAAAACCGTAATTCTGATTAATGTCGGCGCAGCATTTGCGCTTATTAGCCTGTTATCCGTTCGTTTTGGTTGGTTTTACTGATTTTTCCTCAGCAAAGAAACCTAAAAAAGCAGCCTTAAAGGGCTGCTTTTTTACGATTTGATAGCGACCATATGGGCGGTGTCCGCCTGTGAGGTAGCCTGCAGCACGGCCATAGCCTTGAGGTTGTCAGGGTTATACGCCGGCAGCGGATTGACCTTCTCGCTATCCCATTCAGCTGAGAGACAGACGGCTTCACTTGCCCCCTGCTTTTCACAACCTAAAACGCGCTGAGCGGGCAAGTTGCCATACAAAATGGCGCTGGCGCAGGCCACCAGCACAAAAAATGCTATGTTTTTCAAAACAAAATCAACTTCAAAGTAACAAATTATGACAAATTTTCGCATGGCCGCCCCGTCAAAGTCAAACACCAAACGGCCGCAAACATTTAATAGATACAAACTTGAACTAACCATTAACATTAATTAAACATTAACTTTAATTAATAAAGTCATTGCTAAGAAATAAATCTGAAATACATTTCGCCAATACTGCTGATACGCTTAAAAAAAGAGTCCGGGAAGGAGTATGGGCTGGCAAATAGCATCACAAAAAGAATGGATATAAAAAGTCAGGATGCCAGGAAAATAAATTAACCGTACTTTTTCAGGAAAACGATCCTCCACAACTACAGAACCACCCTCTGCCGTCAGGAAGTATCAGATTATGCTTAAAAAATCAGCATAAACGCACGTCTAAAGATAACTAACAATAATGTATGACGAAGCGTTCTATTAGCGGAAAATGCGATACTTCTTAAATCTCGTTTTGCTGACGGAGCGGCGACTATGCCGACAACCTCAAGGTTGGTGCGGCCTTAAGCCGATCCCTGGCGTCCCGACCTGCCGGCACTTCATTTGAAACAGAACAAATACCATTTGCGTTATCTCAAGGATGAATTTACATTCATAATCATTGGTTATGAATACTTTTCCAGTTGCTCATTTTAAATTTGAGGTGGTATATGTCCGGGATTGCCGTGCTTATAGTGGCGTTAATATTGCTGGTTATCGCAGTCTACAATCTTATTTCTTACGTGCGCGAACGCCGTCAGTCAAGCTTGCCGAGCAAGAAGAATAAACGCTAGGCAAATGGATTTATCTGCCTGAATAGTATCGGCAATAGCGAACACTTTATTTACCCTGGCCATTTTGTGCGTATTAGCTCGCGCGCTTAGCTGCGTGAGAGCGTTGCGCCGCTGCCCCCTCTTTCACACATTGATGGTGTAGAGCCCTCCCTTCCCTGCTCCGCTGCCCGTTTTTATTATTTCCCGCGCTAACGCTGCCGCCGGCTGATTATTGCAAAGTGGCCTCGGGGTTACGCGCATCGGGAAAACCGGCGAAAACGCTGGCGCACACCCAGTACCGTCCGCCAGGGCAAAATGCGGACGCGTTTTGAACGACGTTCACCTCGGCCCCGCAGGAGTGAGCCCCTCGAGGGGAGGCATACGGCGGCCAGCGAGGCCGCTCGGGACGACGGCGCAAAAAAAGCCCCTGCACTTGTTAATGCAGGAGCGGGGATATTTGCGAGCCCCATCCGGCGCTTATCTCCGGCACTCATCATGGCTTAGCTCTTGAAGGGGCGTAAGAATAATCTCATATCACTGCGCCATTTGTCTTAGCAATTCCTGCCATCGATGACTATTAGCAAGCTAACATGATTGCAGGGTGATTATTGCGCGCCAACGCCTGCGGTTTGCCGCCGCCGCGCCTGGCACCAAAACCCGACACAACCGCCCGGCGTTCCTGTTCACTTATCAGATCCTGTGCCATCATTCCAGGAGGCTAATAAATAAAGCGCCATTAACGACTTAAGCGCGACAGACAGCCGTTTTCCATCCGTTTGCGTACCACCAGAAGGAGTCCTGCATGACGAATAGTCAATATCTCTATGAGCATGTTGCGCCGAATGATCCACGCCTGTTGCAGTTCGCAGCACAGCTCACCCCCTCCTCTCAGCCCATCCAGGTACCGGTGATAGACACGCCGGGCCCGGCAGGAAACGCTTACTGGAACGTAGAGGCTGCGATAAAAAAAGTCGGCGGGAAGATGCGCCTCGGCTGGGATATTCATCTGTGGCGGGGATGCTTCATGGTCGCCACGCATCACGCAGTACTGCAGACCGCGGAAGGCGAGTTTTTCGATGTCACCCAAAGGCCGCCGGTTTCCGGCTCACCCTCCCTGACCACCTTTATTCCCGATGATTCTGTCAGCATCAGCCTGGATAAATCCCCGGCGGTAACGTCGCGATTTCTGCTGCTGAACGAAAGCCCGGAAATCGCCGGCTATGTCCGCGCCTATGAGAATCTCAACCAGTTCGAAAAAAGAATGAGCGATGCGCTCTATGAATACGGCTATCGCTGCGAAACCAACCGAACGATGGCGACGGGCGTGCCGGGCGCGAAAGCCAATCTCATCAACGTAGATGAAGCGAAAGTCAGCGAAATCAGGGATAAAATTGCCGAGCTGAGCTGGATAATGAAAGATAAGATCATCAAGCTAAAACGCTATTCTGATTCGATTAATGGCCTGACTCGCCATTGATTAGAAATACCGCCGCCGACGGGCCTGAACGGACCCCGTCGGCGACATGCTGCTATTAGTGCTTGATCATCACGTGGCGCACGACGGTGTAGTCCTCCAGGCCATACATCGACATATCCTTCCCGTAGCCCGACAGCTTTTGCCCACCGTGCGGCATTTCGCTCACCAGCATAAAGTGGGTATTCACCCATGTGCAGCCGTACTGCAGGCGCGCGCTGAGGCGATGGGCTCTGCCGACGTCCCGGGTCCACACCGACGAGGCCAGGCCATACTGCGAATCGTTGGCCCACGTCAGCGCCTGCTCCTCATCGCTGAACGCGGTGACGCTGACCACCGGGCCAAACACCTCGCGCTGGACAATATCATCCTCCTGCTTCGCCCCGGCCAGCAGCGTCGGCTGGTAGTAGTAGCCTTTCCCCGGTGCCCTGCTGCCGCCGGTCACCACTTTGATATGCGCCAGCGCGCGCGCGGCGTCGACGGCGGCGCTGACCCGCTCAAGGTGCGCCTGCGAGCTGACCGGCCCCAGCTCCGTCGCGCCATCCTCCGGCGGGCCGATTTTCAGGCTGGCAACGGCGGAACCCAGTTTCTCCACCAGCTGGTCATAAATGCCCTGCTGGGCGTAGATGCGGCAGGCGGCGGTACAGTCCTGGCCGGCGTTATAGAAACCGAAGGTCCGCACGCCCTCCACCACCGCGTCAATATCCGCGTCGTCAAAGACGATAACCGGCGCCTTGCCGCCCAGCTCCATATGCGTACGCTTGATCGAGGAGGCCGTATGGCCAATGATGTGCGCCCCGGTGGCTATCGATCCGGTCAGCGAGACCATCCGCACCTTATGATGTCCGGTCAGCGGATCGCCAACGGTTTTGCCCCGGCCAAACAGCACGTTGAGGACGCCGGCCGGGAAGATATCTTTTGCCAGCTCGGCCAGCTTCAGCGCAGTTAGCGGCGTGATCTCTGAAGGTTTAATCACCACGCAGTTCCCCGCCGCCAGCGCCGGGGCCAGCTTCCAGGCCGCCATCATCAGCGGGTAGTTCCACGGCGCGATGGAGGCCACCACCCCAACCGGATCCCGGCGGATCATCGAGGTGTGCCCTTCAAGATACTCACCGGCGGCCATTCCGGGCAGGCAGCGCGCGGCGCCGGCGAAGAAGCGAAACACATCCGCCACCGCCGGCAGCTCGTCGTTAATCACGCAGTGCAGTAGTTTACCGCAGTTCAATGACTCCAGTTTGGCGAGGGTATCCGCATGGGCGGTAATCACGTCCGCCAGCTTGAGCAGGCACTCCGCGCGGGTTTTCGGCGTGGTCTGGCTCCAGCCGACAAAGGCCAGATCCGCCGCCTCAACGGCCGCATCCACCTGCGCCGCCGTCGCCTCCGCAATCTCCAGCAGGGCTTCGCCATTAGCAGGATTGAATACCGGCACCAGTTCGCCTTCACCCGCCACTAATTCGCCGTTGATCAAAAGGTTATGTTGCATAGTATGATCCTGTACACGTCAGTTATTTGCCGTTTTCAGCGCTTATGTCGCCGTCACGGGTGAGCCACCAGGCTCCTAAAATCGGAATGGTCGTCACCAGCATCACCAGCAGCGCGACAACGTTGGTTATCGGCACATCGCGCGGGCGTCCCAGCTGATTCAGCAGCCATAGCGGGAGCGTGCGCTCGTGTCCGGCGGTAAAGGTGGTGACGATAATTTCATCAAACGATAGCGCAAACGCCAGCATTCCTCCGGCCAGCAGCGCCGACCCCAGATTGGGCAGCACCACGTAGCGGAAGGTCTGCCAGCCCGTCGCGCCTAAATCCATCGACGCCTCCACCAGGCTCCAGGAGGTCCGGCGAAAGCGGGCGATCACGTTGTTAAAGACCACCACCACGCAGAAGGTGGCGTGCCCGACAACGATGGTAAACAGACCCGGTTCGAGGTTAACCGCCTTAAACGCCGTCAGCAGCGCCAGGCCGGTAATGATCCCCGGCAGCGCGATGGGCAGCAGCAGCAGCAGCGACACCGCGTTCTTACCAAAAAAAGCGCGGCGCCACAGGGCTCCTGCAGCCAGCGTGCCAAGTACCAGCGCGATGGCGGTCGATAGCGCGGCAATTTTCAGTGACAACGTCACCGACTCGATAATATCGCCCCGCCCGGCCGCTTCGCTAAACCAGCGCAGCGTCAGGCCCTGCGGCGGAAAGCTGAAGGCGGCGTCTTCGGTGTTAAAGGCGTACAGGGCGATAATCAGCAGCGGGAAATGGAGGAAGATAACCCCGCCCCAGGTCGCTATTTTCAGCAACAGCGGCGCGCGTTCAGAGTGCATCAAACGCTCCCAGGCGTTTAACAAACGCCAGATAGAGGGCAATCAGGACAATCGGCACGAGGGTAAACGCCGCCGCCATCGGCATATTGCCAATCGCTCCCTGCTGGGAATAGACCATGTTGCCGATAAAAAAGCCCGGCGGCCCCACCAGCTGCGGTACGATAAAATCGCCCAGCGTCAGCGAGAAGGTGAAAATTGACCCGGCGGCGATACCGGGAATGGCCAGCGGCAGCACCACATGGCGAAAGGTTTGCCGCGGCCGGGCGCCGAGGTCAGCCGACGCCTGCAGTAGCGACGCCGGTATACGCTCCAGCGCCGCCTGTACCGGCAGGATCATAAACGGCAGCCAGATATAGACGAAGACCAGGAAGCGGCCCAGGCCTGAGGTCGACAGCGTATTGCCGCCCACCGCCGGGATTGTCAGCAGCAGATTCAGCGCGCCCTCCAGCCCAAGATGGCGAAGAAACCACTGCGCTACGCCATCTTTTGCCAACAGCAGCGTCCAGGCGTAGGCCTTAACGATATAGCTGGCCCACATCGGCAGCATCACCGCGATATAGAAAAATGCCTTCATCTTGCCGCTGGTGTAGCGCGCCATATACCACGCCATCGGCAGAGCCAGAACCGCACTGGCCAGCGTGACCGCCAGCGCCATCACCAGCGTACGGATAATAATGTCGTAGTTGGCCGGGTTAAACAGCGCCTTAAGATTAGCCAACGTCAGGTCGGTGCTGACCGACATGGTGAAATCGTCGAAGGTATAGAAGCTTTGCCACAGCAGCGTCAGCAGCGATCCCAGATAGACGATGCCAAACCACATCAGCGGGCCAAGCAGCAGTAAAAACAGCGCCAGCGAAGGCCGGCGCCAGAAAAGTCCTGACAGGCGACCGGAAGGCGCGTTAGCGATGAGCGTTGCCATATCAGCCACCGTTATCCAGAGAGACCATCGCCGCGCGCGACCAGGAGGCCAGCACCCTTTGCCCCGCCTGCGGCGCGCTCAGCGCAGCAGCACCGTCGCTATTGGCCTGGCTCACCAGCAGCCTGCCGCCCTCCGCCAGCTTTATCTCGATTCGCGTTGCCGCGCCCTGATACTGCACCGCCTGCACCACGCCCTCGACCTGAACCTCGCCACCGCCGTTGAGCCGGATATGTTCCGGACGCAGCGACCAGCTGCCCGCCATGCCGCACAGTCGGGCCGAGAGCTCGGCGTCAAAGACGTTGGCCGTGCCGACGAACCCGGCGACGAAGGCCGTTTTCGGCCGCAGGTAGAGATCGTGCGGCGCGTCGACCTGCTCGATGCGCCCGTGATTAAACACCGCCACCCGGTCGGACATCGACAGCGCTTCGCCCTGGTCGTGGGTGACAAAAATAAAGGTGATCCCCAGCGCCTGCTGCAGCTTTTTCAGCTCCAGCTGCATCTGCTCGCGCAGCTTTAAATCCAGCGCCCCCAGCGGCTCATCCAGCAGCAGCACCCGCGGCTCGTTAACCAGCGCGCGGGCAATCGCTACCCGCTGGCGCTGGCCGCCGGAGAGCTGGGAGGGTTTGCGCGCGTGGACAAAGCCGAGGGCCACTTTTTCCAGCGCCTCCTGCGCGCGGCGGTGGCGCTCTTTTTTGCCGATCCCCTTCACCATCAACCCGTAGGCGACGTTATCGAGGATCGACATGTGGGGAAACAACGCGTAGTCCTGGAAGACGGTATTGACGTCGCGCTGCCACGGCGGCAGCTCGCTGGCCTGCTGGCCAAAAATGGTGATCTCTCCGCCGGAGAGCTGTTCGAAACCGGCAATCAGCCGCAGGCAGGTGGTTTTGCCGGAGCCGGACGGCCCCAGCATCGAGAAAAACTCGCCGTCGCGGATGGCAATACTGACACCATCCACCGCGCGCACGTCGCCATACAGCCGCGAGACGTTATGGAACTCTACCGCATACGTCATTTCACGCCTCCGGCCGCTCAACGGCCGCCCATAATCGCGATATAGTCCTGGGTCCAGCGGCTGTAAGGGACGAACTTGCCGCCTTCCGCAATCGGGGTCTTCCAGAAGGCAATTTTGGCGAACTGATTATAGCCGTTGGTTTCGCAGCCTTTTTCTCCCAGCAGCGGGCTGGCTTTACAGCCCTGCGGCACCACCGGCAGCGAGCCGAACCACGCCGCCACGTCGCCCTGGACCTTCGGCGTCAGCGACCAGTTCATCCATTTATAGGCGCACACCGGATGCTTAGCATCGCTGTGCAGCATGGTGGTATCCGCCCAGCCGGTCACCCCCTCTTTCGGGAAGACGGTGGCGATAGGCTGGCCTTCAGCCTTGAGGCCGTTAGCCTGATACGGCCACGCGCTGGAGGCGACCACGCCTTCGTTTTTGAAGTCGCTCATCTGCACGGTGGTGTCGTGCCAGTAGCGGTGAATCAGCCCGCGCTGGTCGCGCAGCACCTTCAACACCGCCTGATACTGCTCCTCGGTAAGCTGATAGGGGTCGCTAATACCGAGCTGCGGCTGGGTGGCCTTGACGAACAGCGCCGCGTCGGCGATATAGATTGGGCCGTCGTAGGCCTGAACCCGGCCCTGGTTGCTTTTACCGTCGCTAAGATTTTGTTTTACAAACACCACGTTCCAGCTGTCCGGCGGGGTCGGGAACACTTTGGTGTTGTACATCAGCAGGTTTGGTCCCCACTGGTAGGGCGTACCGTAGACTTTACCGCCCACGTTGAACCACGCGCCTTTCTCCACCCGCGGGTCGAGCGTCTTCCAGTTGGCGATCAGCGCCGGGTTAATCGGCTGCACGCGCTTGCCCATAATCAGGCGCAGCGACGCGTCGCCGGAGGCGGTCACCAGGTCATAACCCCCTTTCGCCATCAGGCTGACCATCTCATCAGAGGTGGCGGCGGTTTTCACGTTGACCTGGCATCCGCTCTCTTTTTCAAACTGGGTAACCCAGTCGTAGTTTTTATCCGTCTGACCGCGTTCGATATATCCCGGCCAGGCAATGATATCGAGCCGGCCTTCGCCTTTATCCAACGACGTCGGCGGCTCGGCGGCCTGGGCGGTCAGGAAGGCCATACCCAGCACGCAGAGGCTGCCACGGGCAATTTTTTTGCTCATCGGGTGTTACTCCTGTCACAATAAAATTAGCGGCAGCCGTGCCGTAAAAATATCTCCCTTAATAACAGTAGACGGCGCGCTATGCCCCTCACGGGAAATTTATTCAGGTTGTGACAAAGGGCGCATTCCGTAAAAACCGGCAAAATCTGGACAACAATATGGATTATAGACAAGGAGTTAGGGGCAGAGAATGGGTATGCGAATTTCCTATGATCGATACCGGTAAAATAATGACCGGTATCGTCTGATAATAGTATTTAGTTATTTTCTGCCAGCCGTTGAGCAGTAGAAAAATAAGTCTAAGGCTCAGCCAGCAGCTCGCGAATAAGCTCGCCCAGGCGTTTAACCCCCTGCTCTTCTCTCTCCCCCCAGCCCCAGGCGGTATTGAAGCGGAAGAACGAGGTCCAGCTGGCGGTGGTGGAGAACATTTTTCCCGGCGCAATGCTGATGTTGTCGCGCAGGGCGCGCGCGCTCAGCTCCCCGGCATCGGCGCCCGCCGGCAGCTCCAGCCAGAGAAAGTAGCCGCTGTCGCTATGGTGAATTTTGACTTCGGCGGGCAGATGGCGCAGCAGCGCTTGCCAGGCCTGCTGCTTGCGCTCGGCCAGCTGGCGGCGCAGGCGCCGCAGATGGGCGTCGTAGCGCCGGGTCGACAGATAGTCCACCAGCGCCATCTGCATCGGCGAGCTGGTCGACAGCGTGCTCATCAGCTGCAGTTGCTGAATGCGCCGGGCGTGTTTGCCGGCGGCCACCCAGCCGATGCGAAAGCCCGGCACCAGGCATTTGGAAAAGGAGCTGCAGTGGAGCGTCATATCCTGGCGGTCCCAGAATTTGGCGGGCAGCGGCTTCTCGCGGCCAAAATAGAGCTCGCTGTAGACGTCATCTTCAATCAGCACCACGCCGTAGCGCGCCAGCAGCTCGACCAGCCGCGCCTTTTTCTCCGCGCTGAGGGTAAAGCCGAGCGGGTTCTGGCCGTTGGTCATCAGCCAGCAGGCCTTCACCGGATAGCTCTGCAGCGCCTGCTCCAGCGCCACCAGATCGATCCCCTCTTTAACGTCCGTCGCCACCGACAGCGCCTTCAGCCGCAGCCTTTCCAGCGCCTGCAGCGCGCCATAGAAGCAGGGATTTTCCACCACCACCCAGTCGCCGGGCTCCGTGACCGCCTGCAGGCTGAGGTTGAGCGCCTCCAGCGCGCCGGCGGTGATCACTATCTCATCCGGCGAAATGTTCATCCCCTGCAGCGCGTAGCGGCGGGCAATCGCGTGGCGCAGCTCGTCGTTACCCGGCGGCAGGTTTTCAATCACGCTCATCGCCGTTGCGGTTTTGCTGACCTGCGCCAGAGAACGGTTTAGCTGCTGGAGCGGAAACAGGCGCGGGTCGGGAAAAGCGGAGGCAAAAGGCAGCATCGAGGCCTGGCGGCTGGCCTGCAGCACCTCAAAAATGTAGGTATTAATGTCCACCGATTCATGGCGGGTCACCTGCGCCGGCGGCGCCGGCTGGCGCGACTTAACCGGCCTGGGCGCAACGTAGTAGCCCGACTGCGGACGGGCGATAATCCGCCCCTGGCTCTCCAGCAGCTGATAGGCGTGGCTGACCGTCATGAAACTCATTCCGCTACTGACCACCTGCTCGCGCAGCGAGGGCAAGCGGTCGCCGGGCTGCCAGACGCCGAGCGCAATCTGTTCGGTCAGCTGCTGTGCCAGCTGTTGGTATTTTTTCATAGGTGAGTCCGCGGATGAACGTTGTGGCCCATAGTATAACAGCTGATAAAAAATGGCAGTTTATAAAAACTGTTATGCACGACGTCACCGCGTTTCCACGCGACCGCTTTAGATCTAAATATTAACAAATGAGTTACAAGTCACAAAACGGGTCTAAAGCATCATTGCTGCTTTGACAGCGCCCTTTCTCCCTTCTAGAGTTCAGCCTACAGATTTTAGATTAGAGACTATCTGTCATTCATTAAGATGGTCTCTCATTGCCTTTTCTGTATGTAGCGGCCCTCTTTCGAGTCATGTAAAGGAGACCGCTATGTCTGTCGATATACCCTCAGCTAAAAAGAATATCCGCGGCATTGACGATATTATTCAGTTTATTGATGCTCAGCCGCGCATTGCGGGAAAAGCCGGTATTATCTGGTGGCTAGCCCTCGGTGGTTTATTTTTAGACGCTTTCTCCAATTCGGCCCTGAGCGCTGGATTAAACCCGATGACCCGCGATTTGCAGTTAAGCGCAACGGATATTGCGCTGCTGACCTCATTCTCATCGTGGGTGGCGATTATTTTTAATCCGGTCGGCGGCTGGATTGCCGACCGTTGGGGTCGGGTGACACCGCTGATTGCGGCAAAAATATGCGCGGTCGTGGGTGCCCTCCTCGTCACTTTTTCTCCTGATTTCAGCACCATAATCACCGGAAGATTCTTTGTCGGTATTGCCTACGGCATGGACTTCGCGGTGGCAATGGCAATGCTGGCAGAGTTTACGCCCGCCCGTTTAAAAAGTCGCCTCAATACCTGGCAAGGGGTCTGGTACGTTGCCGTTTGTTTAAACCTGGGGCTGGCGCTTCTGTTTTATTCATGGAACGTCGGCGACACCATCTGGCGTTATTCCATTGCCGTCACGGCACTCTGTGGGCTTATTATTCTGGTGCTGCAAATGCGTTACCTGGTAGAAAGTCCGGTATGGTTAGCGCGCAGATCCCGGCTCAGCGATGCCGTCACGGCGATGAGGAAAATATATGGCGATCGCTTTATTCTCGCCCCCGTCGGCGAGCAGCAGGCGATTATCGGTCAGGCGCAGAAAGGCATTAAAAACGTTCTGCTTATTTTTCGCGGAGTTTATTTACCGCGCACGATACTGGCCTCTACGGTGCAAATCTGTCAGTCGATTCAGTATTTCGGCGTGGGCTGGTACCTGCCAGTAATCAGCGCCAGTCTGTTCGGTAAAAACTTCGTTTACGCTACTCTTGGTTCACTATTTTTTAACATATTCGGTATTGTCGGCGGCTTCCTTTCGCCGCTTATTGGTCGCCGCCTCGGGCTGCGTCGCTCTTCGGCGATAGGTTTTGCCATCGCCTTCCTGGTCTTGCTGACGCTCGGGATGTACAGCGACACGATGCCGCTGTGGGCCTCGCTGATGGTGCCGGCGCTGTTTATCTTATTTCACTCCGGCGGCCCCGGCGCCAACGGCAAAAGCCTCTCCTCCCTGTCGTTTCGCAGCGAACTACGCGCCGGCGCCAACGGCATCGTCGGCGCGCTCGGCGCGATTGGCGCCGCTCTCGGCCTGTTTATCTTCCCTATCTTCCGCGAGCAGTACGGCCTGCAGAGCACCTTTTTGATCATGTCAGCGGTGCCACTATTCGCCAGCATCGTCTGCTTTTGCATCTCCTGGGATCCGACGCGGAGCGCGATCCAGCCGGATAACGAGCCCGGCGCTCCGCAGTTCGACCAGTCATCCAGCACGCGCCTACCGCCGGTGGCGCAGGAAACCGGCAGAGGAACAAAATGAAATATTCGCAGAACGTTATTCTGTCCATTGATGAAGGAACCTCCGGCACCCGCGCCGCGGTCGTTTGTCAGGACGGCCAGGTTCACTGCCTGGAATATCACCCGCTTCGGGTGAGCAGCCCGCGCCACGGCGTGGTGGAGCAGGATGCCGACGACATTCTGGCAACAACCCTGGCCGTTTGTCGCCAGACCATCGCCCAGGCCCGCAGCCTGAATATGCAGATTCAGGCCATCGCCATCGCCACTCAGCGCTCAACCGCCGTGCTTTGGGATAGCGAAACCGGCAAGGCGCTGGTGCCGGCAATGGTGTGGCAGGATTCACGCTACGCGCAACCGCTGAGGCAGATGGCCGGAGTCTGGGACCGTCAGCTATTGCAGCATACCGGTCGTCCGGTAGGCGTTCGCTCCCCCTATCTGTGGGCCGCGCGCCATCTGGCCGACTCGCCGACGGTCAGCGCGGCGCATAAAGCCGGACGCCTGATGTTCGGCACTATCGACAGCTGGCTGCTGTGGCATCTCACCGAAGAGCGCCGCTGCCTCTCCACGCCAACCAACGCCACCTCGGCCGGAGCCTATCGGATCCGCGAGCACCGCTATTACGCGCCGTGGCTGGAGGCGCTCGGCTTCCCGGAGCGGCTGCTGCCTGAGCTGGTCGACGATGCGGGCGCCCTCGGCACCACCCGCAAAGCGCTGCTCGGCATCGCCGTGCCGGTGCTCGCCTGCATGGGTGACCAGTTTGCCGGCGCCGCCGGGCTGGGCTGCATCAGCCGCGGGCAATCGCTCTGTATGCACGGCACCGGCAGCTTTGTCGATCTGCTGGTGGGAGAGCAGGTGCCGACCCTGCAACACGCCGGCGACAGCACGCTGGTGATGACCGCCCGTCGCCAGCACGGCGTGTCGCACTACTCCGTCGAAACCTTCGTCCCGACCACCGGCTCCGCCCTCAACTGGCTGTGCGAACAGCTCGGCTGGTTTGATAGCCCGCAGCAGATTAGCGCCCTCGCGGCGCAGGCCACCTGCTCCGGCGGCATCAGCTTTGTTCCGGCATTAACCGGGCTGAGAGTCCCCGACCTGCAGCCCGCGGCGCGCGCGTCGCTGAACGGCATCTCGATTTCCAGCACCCGGGCGCAGATTGCCAGAGCCATTCTTGAGGGCATCGCCCACTCGGTGGCCGCTTGTCTGCGCGCCAACGAGCAGGCAACCGGGCTCAGCGTGAGCGAACTGGTGGTCGGCGGCGGGATGTCAAACAGCGACGAGCTGATGCAAATCCAGGCCGACCTCAGCGGCATCCCGGTTCTGCGAATGGCCGAAACCGCGCGCGCCAGCCTTCGCGGCGCGGCGTTTCTCGCCGGATCCCAGGGGCTGCTCTGGGACTCTCTGGAAGCCGCCTGTCAAACTCTGCACGTCGCCCGCCGCTTTACGCCCGCTATCGATGGCGAGCGCCGCCGGCAGCAACGCACCCTTTGGGACAGCCGTATTCAGCAAGAGCTGGCGACGGCCACCCTCTCATCCCCTCACCTGGAGTAAAGGCGCCGATGAAGTTTTTTCCGTCTCGTAAAGCCAGTCAATCGCGCAGCGAAATGTTTGCCACCGCGCCGCTGCGCCTGCAGCGCGATGAACAGCTGGACGCGCTGGGCAGCGACGCGTTCGACATCCTGATCGTCGGCGGCGGCGTCACCGGTGCCTATACCGCGCTGGACGCCAGCCTGCGCGGCTATCGCGTGGCGCTGGTCGAAAAAAGCGATTTTGCCTCCGGCACCTCGTCGAAATCGTCAAAAATGGTTCACGGCGGGCTGCGCTACATTGAACAGGGCAATTTAGGGCTGGTGCGCCACTCCCTGCTCGAGCGCCAGCGGCTGCGGCGCAACGCGCGCCACCTGGTTCAGCGTCTGCCGTTTATGTTTCCCGTGCTGGATAAAAACGGCATTTTCGATAAGCGCATGGCCTCAGCCTTCGAAAGCCTGCTGTGGACCTACGATCTTGCCGGCGGCTGGCGGGAGGGCATTCTGCACCAAAAGCTCACCCCGGCGGAGGTCCTCTCCCACTGCCCGACGCTGAATGAAGAACAGCTGTCCGGCGGCTTCATGTACTTCGACGCCCGGGTCGATGACGCCAGATTAACCCTGGCGCTGGTACGCACCGCCGCCTTTCACGGCGCGACGGTAGCCAACCATACGCGGGTGGTCGCCACCACCCGCGACGGTCATGGCAAGGTGAACGGCGCCATCGTCCACGCCGGCGATCGTGAGATTCAGGTTAAGGCCCGGACGGTAATTATGGCGACCGGCGTATGGCTGCGCGACTGGGATGGCCAGAAAAAAGAGACCCCGTCAGCGCTGCAAATTCGCCCGGCGAAAGGCGTTCATGTCGCTATTCCGTGGCTGAAAATCCGTAACGACTGCACGGTGACCATTCCCGTCGCCGGACGCAAGCGCCGCGCCACCATCACCCGCTGGGGCAACGTCTCCTATCTCGGCACCACCGATGAAGATTACGACGGCGATCTCGACGATGTCTGCTGCACCCGCCAGGAACTGGATTTTCTTCTTGATGGGGCGAACTCGGCGCTAAAAACCCAGCTCACGGCCCAGGACGTGGTGGGAAGCATCGCCGGCTGCCGTCCGCTGGTGGGCAGCCCGGGGGGCAAAACCGTCGAGATGAAGCGCAATCATCAGATCGACGTCGCGGCGGATGGCCTGATAACCATCGTCGGCGGTAAGCTCACCACCTCGCGTCATATGGCGGAGCAGACCGTCGATGTTGCCGCCAGACTACTTGGCCGCAGGCGGGCGTGCTCAACCAAAAGCGCCTTCCTGCTCGGCGCCGCTGGCTACGATCCGCAGGCGATCCTCGCCTCCGGCGGGCTCTCTGCTCATCTCGGGGAACGCTACGGCGCCGAGGCGCATTTCGTCAGCGACATCATCCAGCGCGCGCCAGAGCTACAAACGCCGCTGATTGCCGGTCTCCCTTATACCGAGGCCGAGGTGGTCTACGCCATCCGCCACGAGCTGGCCAGCAGCGTTGACGACATTCTGTCGCGCCGGCTCCGCGCGCGATTGATGGCACGGGACGCCTCCGCCGACGCCGCCGGGCGGGTGGGCGAATTATTACAGCAGGAACTCAACATGGCTCCGCAGACGGTAGCGCAGCAAATTGCGCGCTATCGTGCGGCCGTTAAACACGAAAAATCCGTTCTTATGGGGACTTCAGAATGATCAGTAAAGAAGCGCTTAAACGTGGCTATAACCGTGGAAACTATCGGGTTGGGGTACACACCCCGCCGGGCTGGGCGGCGCAGCAGATGCCCGAAGGTTCGGGGCCGGGCATGCAACGTGACCCTGTCACGGTCAGTGAGGCGGTCGTCGACCAGCTGCGCGCCGTCGCGGATGAGGTGCTCACCGCCCGCCGCGACGTGGTGAACTGGACCCGGGACTGGTGGGCCGCCTCGATGATTGCGGAAACAGAAGGTTCTCCCGCCACGCAGGTTGCCACCATCGTACGGGTCTCCAGCGTCGAGCAGATCCAGGCGGTAGCGCGGATTGCCAGCCACCAGCGAATACCGCTGACCGTCTCCGCCGGGCGCAGCAACGTCACCGGCGCGGCGCTGCCGGTGCGCGGCGGGATCGTGCTCGACGTCTGCGAGCTGAATCAACTGGTCTCCTTTGACCCACAGAGCCAGATTGTGGAGGTCGAAGCCGGGATGTTTGGCGACGTCTTTGAGCAGACTATCCAGCAACAGTTCGGGATGACGATGGGGCACTGGCCCTCCTCTTTTGGTATCAGTACGGTTGGCGGCTGGGTCGCCTGCCGCGGCGCGGGCCAGCTTTCAACCCGCTACGGCAAAATTGAGGATATGGTTTACGGCATGGACGTGGTGCTGGCCGACGGGCGCTTAATCACCGTCGGCGGCGCGCCGCGCAGCGCCACCGGGGCGGATCTCCAGCAGCTGTTTGTCGGCTCAGAAGGGACCCTCGGCATCATCGTCCGCGTGCGGCTGAAGCTGCACCGTCTGCCGGAGTATGGCCGCGCCATTGCCTGGGGCTTCGCCACTTTTGCCGAGGGCCTCGAAGCCTGCCGGCAGATCCTGCAGCGCGGAGCAACCCCGGCGGCCCTGCGGCTGTACGATAACCTGGAAAGCGGCGTGCAGTTCTCGCTGGCACAAACCAACGTCCTGCTGATTGCCGATGAGGGCGAGAAGGAGCTGGTCGATGCGGTGATGGCCATCTCCGCGCGCGTCTGCCGGGCGCAAAACGGCCAGCAGCTGGAGAGCGACCCGATATTCGAACGCTGGCTGGATACCCGCTATCTGACCGGTAAAAGCGCCGAGGGCTTTACGCGCAGCCCGGGGCTGGTCGCCGATACCCTCGAGATGATCGGCCGCTGGCGCGATCTGGCGGTGATTTACGACGAAGTGGTGGCGGCAATCGACGCCGTACCGGGAACGCTGGCCGGTTCCGCCCACCAGTCGCATGCCTATGTCGACGGCGCCTGTCTCTATTTTTCACTGCGCGGCGACGTTGAGGTTAGCGAGCGCGCGGCGTGGTATCGCGCCGCCTGGGATGCGGCAAACGCGGTGCTGATCCGCCACAACGCTTCTCTCAGCCATCATCATGGCGTAGGTTTATTACGTTCCCCTTATATGCAGGACTCGCTGGGCGAAGCGCTGACCGTTATGGCGGAGATCAAAGCGGCGCTCGATCCGCACAATATTCTCAATCCCGGCAAGCTAGGGCTGAGCGATGAGCTAACCCCGTCAGCGGCAGGTCAACCATGATCAAAAACCTCGGCACGCTTCTGGCGTGCCACCCGATTATTATGGCGATCTACGGCATCGATCGGCTGAAAATCGCCCTCACCAGCCGAGCGCAGGTGTGCATTATTGCCAATATCGACCTGATTAAGCTGCAGCCGGTGATCGCCCTGCTGGCCAAGGCGGATAAATACGTCATCGTCAATATCGACAGCTGCAGCGGGCTGTCGCAGGACAAAGGCGGCATCGACTATATTGCGGAAACCGGTGCCATGGGGCTGCTCTCCACGCGGCTGCAAACCGTGCAGCGGGCGAAGAAAAGCGGGCTGGTCACGATGCAAAAAATCTTCGTCACCGACCGCTCCACCTGGCTTCGCAGCCTCAATGCGCTGGAGCAGAGCGAGCCGGACTACGTGCAGCTAATGCCCGCGCCGATGCTGCCGCTGATCCCCCAGGCCGACCGCCAGCGGCTGCCGCCGATCGTCGCCTCCGGCTTTGTCAGCCATGAAGGCGACATTCGCAGCGCGCTCGGCAACGGCGCGACGGCGGTTTCCAGCAGCGACAGCGCGCTGTGGAACCTCCCTCTTTCTCGTTAATCAACGGAGCTAAACATCATGGCAAAACAGCAGCTACAGGTCATCGCCCACTACTTTACCCGCCGGGATGAAGTGGAGAATGTCGCCAACGCGCTGCGGGCGCTGGCGCAGGCCTCCCGCCAGGAGGTGGACAACATCAGCTATGACTTCTTCCAGTCGCGCGAAAACGGCCAGCACTTTGTGATCCTCGAGCGCTACCGCAGCGAAAACGGGCTCGACGCGCACCGGGCGACGCCGCACTTTCAACATATTGGCATCGAGGTCATCGCCCCGCGGCTCGAAAATAAGCAGGTTGAGAGTTTTTTAGTTCCGGCCGATGACGACGGCAAATAGGGAGGCATCATGAGCACAACGGGCAACGCATTCTCCTTTTCCACCGTCGGAACCCTGCTCGTCGAGTGGCAGGGCGCCGCGCGGCTGGACGAGATCGTCGCGCGCCATTTTACGGCCCAACGCATACTGCTGGTCACCGATCCGGGCCTGGTGAGCTCGGGGGCGCTGGCGCCGGCGGAAGAGGCGCTGCGCCGCGGTGGCTACGCAGTTACGCGCTTTGACCGGGTTGTCGCCGATCCGCCGGCCGCGCTGGCCCTGCAGGCGGCGGAAGCGGCCCGGGAAGCGCGCTGCGATCTGGTCATCGGCTTCGGCGGCGGCTCCTCGCTGGACGTCGCCAAAATTGCCGCCGCGCTCGCGCCTTCTCAGCAGCCCCTCGACGCGATGTACGGTATCGATAAGGTGACGGGCTCGCGTCTGCCGCTGATGCAGATCCCGACCACTGCGGGCACGGGTTCCGAAGTGACCAATATCGCTATTCTGACTACCGGGGAAAACAGCAAAATGGGCGTCGTCGCGCCCCAGCTTTTCTGCGACCTGGCGCTGCTTGACGCGCACCTGACGTTGGGCCTGCCGCCGATCCATACCGCTGCCGCGGCAATTGATGCCATGGTGCATGCCATCGAGGCCTACACCAGCGCACATAAAAAGAACCCGCTCTCTGACGCCCTCGCCCGTGAAGCGCTGCGCCTTATCAGCCGTCATCTGCTTCGCGCCTGCCACCACGGCGCCGATCGCGAGGCCAGGGAGGGGGTGCTGCTCGGGGCTATGCTGGCCGGACAGGCCTTTACCAACGCCCCGGTGGCGGCGGTCCACGCTCTGGCCTATCCGCTGGGTGGACGTTATCACGTACCGCACGGGCTCTCCAATGCCCTGATGCTGATACCGGTTCTGCACTTCAACGCTCCCGCCGCCGCGCCGCTGTATGCCGATCTTGCCGCCGCTATCGGCCTGCCGCTCAGCGGCGACGCGCAGCGGGATACGGCGCGATTTATTGCCGAGCTGACGCGTCTCATCGTCGCCAGCGGCGCGCCGCAGAGATTACGCGATGTCGGGATTGAGGAGACGCAACTGCAGCTGCTCGCTCGCGACGCGATGCAGCAAACCCGGCTGCTGATAAATAATCCGCTGCCGCTGAGCGAGTCCGACGCGCTCCGGCTTTATCAGCAGGTCTTTTAACCCGCCGCCGCCCCGCTGCGTCGTACGGATACTGCGCCGCAGCGGGGCGGCGTTTATCCCAACGCCGGCTATTCCCGCAGACCATTCGGCTGCAGCGGCTGAGAAAAATCCATAACAGTCACCCGACTGTTATGGGAAAAAAGAGCCTTTCTGCCTCTGCAACCAAAGGCAGGCGACGCCTAAAATTGCGCTGAATCAATTTTGTTGCGGAGCACTGCATGTTTGGTCTTGATGCATTCCACCTGGCGCGAATTCAATTCGCCTTTACCGTGTCGTTTCATATTATCTTTCCCGCCATCACCATCGGGCTTGCCAGCTATCTGGCGGTGCTGGAAGGGCTGTGGTTAAAAACCAAAAATCCCGTCTGGCGATCGCTGTATCACTTCTGGTCGAAAATTTTCGCCGTCAACTTCGGCATGGGCGTCGTCTCCGGGCTGGTGATGGCCTATCAGTTCGGCACCAACTGGAGCGGATTTTCTGAGTTCGCCGGCAGTATAACCGGGCCGCTACTGACCTATGAGGTGCTGACGGCCTTCTTCCTCGAAGCCGGTTTCCTCGGCGTGATGCTGTTCGGCTGGAACCGCGTCAGCCCCGGCATGCACTTCTTCGCCACCTGCATGGTGGCGACCGGGACCATCATTTCCACCTTCTGGATCCTCGCCTCCAACAGCTGGATGCAGACGCCGCAGGGCTTTGAGGTGGTCAACGGCCAGGTGGTGCCCGTCGACTGGTTTGCGGTGATATTCAACCCCTCATTCCCCTACCGCCTGCTGCATATGTCGGTCGCGGCCTTCCTCAGCAGCGCGCTGTTCGTCGGCGCGTCGGCGGCATGGCATCTGCTGCGCGGCAATCAAACCCCGGCCATTCGCGCGATGTTTTCGATGGCCCTGTGGATGACGCTGATCGTCGCCCCCATCCAGGCAATGATTGGCGATATGCACGGCCTGAACACGCTCGAGCATCAGCCGGCAAAAATTGCCGCCATCGAGGGACACTGGGAAAACCGCCCGGGGGAACCAACGCCGCTGCTGCTGTTCGGCTGGCCGGATATGCAGCAGGAACGCACCCGCTACGGCCTCGAAATTCCGGCGCTCGGTAGCCTGATCCTCACCCACAGCCTCGATAAACAGGTTCCGGCGCTGAAGGAGTTTGCGCCAGAGGACCGCCCCAATTCGACCATTGTATTCTGGTCATTTCGCCTGATGGCCGGCCTCGGCATGCTGATGATCCTGCTCGGAGCGCTGGCGCTGTGGCTGCGCTACCGCCGGCGGCTCTACCACTCGAAGCCCTTCCTGCGCTTTGCGCTTTGGATGGGGCCATCGGGGTTGATTGCCATCCTCGCCGGCTGGGTGACCACCGAGGTAGGCCGCCAGCCGTGGGTTGTCTATGGCGTGCAGCGCACCGCCGACGCCGTTTCCGCCCACGGCGACCTGCATATGACCATCAGCCTGCTGACGTTTTTCGTGGTCTACAGCTCGGTCTTTGGCGTCGGCTACAGCTATATGCTGCGCCTGATCCGCAAAGGCCCGCAGGAGGTCAATCCGCCGGTAAGCGGCACCCCGGCGCGTCCGCTTTCCGCCGCCACCGGCAATATTGAGCATAAGGAGTCCCACTAATGGCTATCGACCTGTCGGTAATCTGGTTTGCCATCATCGTTTTCGCCACCCTGATGTATATCGTCATGGACGGCTTCGATTTAGGGATTGGCATTTTATTCTGCACCATCCGCGACCCCGAGGATCGCAACGTGATGGTAAACAGCGTGGCCCCGGTGTGGGACGGAAATGAGACCTGGCTGGTGCTCGGAGGCGCGGCGCTGTTCGGCGCCTTTCCGCTGGCCTACGCGGTCATTATCGACGCGCTGGCGATCCCGCTGACGCTGATGCTGGTTGGCCTGATCTTTCGCGGAGTGGCATTTGAATTTCGCTTCCAGGCCACGCCGTCGCACCGGCCCTTCTGGGACCTGGCTTTTCTTGGCGGCTCCCTGCTGGCGACCTTTGCCCAGGGCGTGGTGGTCGGCGCGGTCATTAACGGCTTCCCGGTCAGCGGCCGCGCCTTTAGCGGCGGTATGCTCGACTGGCTTACGCCGTTCACCCTGTTTTGCGGCCTGGGGCTGAGCATCGCCTACGCGCTGCTGGGCGCCAGCTGGCTGGTGATGAAAAGCGAGGAGCCGCTGCAGGAAAAAATGCGCGGCGCGTCGCGGGCCCTGCTGCTGGCGCTGCTGGCGGTGATTGCCGCTATCAGCCTGTGGACCCCGCTGGCGCAGCCCACTATCGCCACGCGCTGGTTCAGCTTACCGAACCTCTTTTTCCTGCTGCCGGTTCCGCTACTGGTGCTGGCAATCAGCGTCTGGCTGTGGCGGGCGTTAGGCAGCCGCGACCATCACGCGCGCCCTTTCCTGCTGACGCTTGGGCTGGTGTTCCTCGGCTTTAGCGGGCTGGGGATCAGTATCTGGCCGCATATTATTCCGCCGGCCATCACCCTGTGGCAGGCCGCCGCGCCGCCGCAGAGCCAGGGATTTATGCTGGTAGGCGCAGCGCTGATTATTCCGGTGATCCTCGGCTATACCTTCTGGAGCTACTACGTATTCCGCGGCAAAGTTCAACACGGTGAGGGGTATCATTGATGAATCGATTATGGCTTAAGCAGATAGTCTGGATGGTTGCGCTGTGGGGCGGGAGCGTGCTGGCGCTGGCGGCGGTGAGTATGGGTTTTCGCCTGCTAATGACCGCTGCCGGGCTAAAAGTCTAGCGTTTTATCTTAACCGTCCATCAACCGGCAGCGCATCTGCCGGTTTTTTTATCTTCCGTCAGCCGGCGCTGACAGAGCCTTTTCCCTTCTTTGACTGGCATAGAAAAAAGCTCAACAACCGGCAGGCATAGTGGCTGCACTCGCCCCCCATACGGAACAGGATATGATCAGGAGATGCGTTTCGACGCTGCTGCTGCTGTGCGCGCTCTTTTCCGGTCACCTGCTGGCCCGCCAGCAGGGGCACGACTACTTCCCGGTCCCCAGCCTCGAACAGCGGCTGCTGCACGAGGCCGATTGCGACGAATTACGCAGCCAGTACGACGATGCGGCGTCGAATCTGCGCGAACAGCACCGCTGGCAGAACGCCCGTCGGGCTAAAACCTATTCCCGCAGCTAGTCCCGGCGTCGATCAGGCGCCTTTGCGTTTGGGCAAGGTTTTCAGCAGCTCATCCGGGCTGACGGAGGCGACGATGCTCCCCGGAAGCGGCATTTTCAGAATATGGTTCTTCATTTTGCCCACCACGTGCATTTCGCAGGGACGACAGTCAAACTTCAGCGTCAGCACCTCGTCGCCGTGAATCAGCTGCATCGGCGTGGCTTTCCAGCTCTTAATCGAACCTTTAGCCTGTTTCGGGCACAGGTTAAAGGCAAAGCGCAGGCAGTGCTTGGTGATCATCACCGGCACGTCGCCTTTCTCTTCGTGCGCTTCATAGGCGGCATCAATCAGCTTCACGCCGTAGCGCTGATAAAACTCGCGCGCCTTGTGGTTATAGACGTTCGCCAGGAACGAAAGATGGGTTTCCGGATAGACCGGCGGCGGTACGGACACCGCCTTGCGCTGGCCGCGAGGCACGGCGTCCAGGCGCGCCCGATCGAGACGCTCTACCGTGTCGCGACGCAGCTGATTGAGCAGGCCGTTGGGCACAAACAGCGCGCCGGGCAGCGCTATCTCGACGTTGCGGGCGAAATAGATGGTCTGGCCTAATTTCGCCACCCCGTCGCGCAGGTTGGCCAGCGCCTTATCGGCCTGGGTCGCTTCGGCAAACTCGCCGTCGAGGGTGTGGGTCACGCTGACGCCGTCTTCGCAGGTCATCGTCAACACCAGCTGTTCCTGCCAGCCGCTGAGAGTGATATCTACCGCAATCCGCCGCTCGCTGGAGGTCTTTTGCAGCGCCTGCTGCCAGTTGTGGTCGAGATTGCGGTTCAGAGCCTGATGCGGGCGCGCCTTATAAAGATCCGCCGGCATTTCGTTTGGCCATACGCGGTAGCGATTTTCACCGGTTTTCTCTACCGTATTGGCGCGAAAACCGACGATTTCGCGTTTGATCATCACGTTCAGGCCATCGCCATTGGTCAGCGCTTCGCTCACCTCAACGTCAAGATGGTCTTTACCCACCTTCAGCACTTCACCCACCGGCAGGCCGATAAACTTCGGTGAATCGAACGCGCCGATATCCCCTTTACGCGCGTTAACGAAATAGTCGGTGCTGCCGCGATGGAAGGTTTTATCCGTGGACGGCACGAAGAAATGCTCGGTGCGTCCGGCAGAGGAGCGCGCGAGATCGCCCCGGTCTTCAATGATTGCGTCCAGCATCTGACGATAGTGGGCGGTAATGTTCTTCACGTAGCTCATGTCTTTGTAGCGGCCCTCAATCTTGAAGGAGCGCACGCCGGCGTCGATCAGCTGGGCCAGGTTGGCGGTCTGATCGTTGTCTTTCATCGACAGGAGGTGTTTCTCATAGGCCACCACCCGGCCCTGGTCATCTTTCAGGGTATACGGCAGGCGACACGCCTGAGAGCAGTCGCCGCGGTTGGCGCTGCGCCCGGTCTGCGCGTGGGAGATATTGCACTGACCGGAGTAGGCCACGCACAGCGCGCCGTGAATAAAGAATTCAATCGTCGCGTCGGTGTGTTCGTAGATGGCCTTAATCTGCTGCAGATCCAGCTCGCGGGCCAGCACTATCTGGCTGAAGCCGACGTCGGAAAGAAACTTCGCTTTTTCAACGCTACGGATATCGCACTGGGTGCTGGCATGCAGCTCAATCGGCGGGATATCCAGCTGCATTACCCCCATATCCTGCACGATCAACGCATCAACGCCGGTTTCATACAGGTCGGTAATCAGGCGCTGCGCGGGCTCAAGCTCATCATCATGCAGGATGGTATTCAGCGTCACAAAAATCTTCGCGCCGTAGCGATGGGCGAAAGGCACCAGTTCGGCGATATCGCTGAGGCTGTTGCTGGCGTTGTGGCGCGCGCCAAAGCCCGGTCCGCCGATATAAACCGCGTCCGCGCCGTGTAAAATCGCTTCACGGGCGATCCCGGTATCGCGGGCGGGGCTAAGAAGTTCAAGATGATGGTTTTGCAGGCGCATACGATCGTCGTTATCCGTTATAGGGGGGCGAAATGGCGGCTATTGTAGTCAGAAGTGGGCAGAGACCAAAACAATTTCCGCCGACGCCGCAGGGTGAATTTTCAGATTCTGGCAAAGCATTGAAGGAAAAGCTATTTCCCAGCGAAAACGGCGCAGGATAAAGTCACCACGTATTCCGGATTTTCCTCGTCACGTTGTGGATTGTTTTATCAGTCATCTTGATTGGCCGCCGGCTAACCCCCGGCGGCTTTTTCTTTGGGGTAGTGAATGAGCGAATGAAAATGGGCCGTCTGCGCGCCGACATTGCGATAGGCATGCGCCAGGTCGCCGGCAAAGCGCCGCCCTTCCCCCGCCTGCAGGGTCTGCCACTGTCCCTCAAGGCACAGATCCAGCGCTCCGCTTATTACCACCACGTGCTCGATCACCCCTTTTTCATGCGGCGTTGACTCGCTGAGCGCGCCGGGAGCGAGGGTGATAGAAAAATGGTCAAAACGCAGCTGCGGATCCCACGGAAAAACCGGCGTCACCACCATCGCCTGCTGCTGCGGGTCGAAGGCGGCCGGCGCGTCGGAATCATCGGCGACGATAAACGTCGAGAAGGCCACGTTCAGCCCGGTGGCAATTTTCCACAGCGTCGCCACGGTCGGGCTGGATTCGTTGCGCTCAATCTGCCCGAGCATCGCCTTCGACACCCCGGTCTCCTCCGCCAGGCGCGACAGGCTCCAGCCGCGCTGTTGACGCAGCGTTTTCAGGGTTGCCGCAAGATGTTGCGCAATATTCATTCCACCTCCTGATTTTCTCAGCGGAAATTATACGCGTATTAATATGATTCTACAGGGCGTTTAATTGCGAAAAGCGCCTGCGGTACTCCCGGGGGCCCACGCCAAACTGCTGATTGAACAGGCGGGAAAAATAGAGCGCGTCGTCGTATCCCACCAGCTGAGCGATATGCGCAATCGTCAGCTGCGCGTGCTGTAACAGCAGCGACGCGCGGTTCATACGCTGCTTTTCTCGCCAGGCGAAAATCGTCATTCCCGTCTCCTGGCGGAACAGGTGCGCGAGCCGCGACGGTGAAAGAAACGCCCGCGCGGCCAGCGTGTTGACGGTGATCTTCTCCTCGAGATGCTCATCAAGGTACTGACAGATGGCGATAATACGTGGGTCAAGCGACAGGCAGTTGCTCCCCGGCTGCAGCTTAAAACAGTGGAGTAGAATCTTTTCCAGGCAGTTTACCGCCAGAATCGCGTCCAGCCGGTCTGCCGAAGAGTAAAGGCGGATCACCTCTTTAAAATCGCTCTTCAGGCGCTGAATAAAATCAGCGTCGCTGCTCTGGGTTATGCCGACGTCGTGCCATTGGCGATCCCATTTCAGCCAGTCAATCCAGTACGGGCGCGGCATAAAGTAGATCCACAGGTGCTCCCAGCAATCGCTTTTCGCCTCGCGGCCATAATGATGAGGGCAGCCTGGGGGAAACAGCACGACGTCGTTGGGACGACAGATAAAGGTTTCATTATTACGATGAATTACCCCTGCACCGCGGAGGGTGATATTAATGATGTACCCTTTCATTCCCCGCTCGCGCTGAATAAAGGTATCCAGCCTGTTGCCCGGAAAAATGGGCGTATAGCCGGCAACCAGCCAGGCGTTAAAGGTGAAACTGCGCATTAATGGCGAATAGATAATCAGATCATCATCCATCGTCTCTGTATTCATTGTCGGCAACCACATCGCTCTCTAACCCATGTCGCTTATTCTGCCTGCATTAAAACGGGGCGCAACCGCGAGATTGCGCCCAAAGATTACTCCGCCAGTTTTCCCTGCGAAAGGTCCGCCTCGACCTGCTCGTAGAGCGTATCGAGGCGATAGAAATACATAATCACCATATTGATAAGCGCCAGGCCAAAGGGAAACGCGATGAATAAAAACTCAATCATCGATACCACCTGCGGCGACTGCACGGCATTACCGCCGCTGATAAACCCCGCAGCACCCAGCATCCAGCCGACGCTGGCGCTGCCCAGCCCCATTCCCAGGGTCTGCCCGAGGGTCCCGGCGCTGAAGAGGATGCCTTCAATCCGCAGGCCGGTTTTCCACTCGCCGTAATCGATGGTATCGGCGAGGAAAGCGAACATCGTCGCGCCGATACCGCAGAATCCGACGCTGCGCACGGCAGTGGCGAGGATGATAAACAGCGAGTTGGTTTTATCGAATAGCGGTAACAGATAGGCGATGCTGCACACCGTGAGCCCCAGCAGCGCCAGGTTGCGTTTGCCAAGGCGCTTGATAAGCCAGGGAATCACCAGCAGCGTAATCAGCCCGGGCGTGTATTGTGCGAGGCTGATCCACGACATCAGCGACAGGTCCTGCAGGATATAGCGCGAGTAATAGACGCTAACCGTTGATAGCGCCGTCAGGCTGGTAAAGGTGATCAGCAGATAAAAGAAGATCATTAACCAGTAGCGGTTGCCGATTATCGAGCGCACCACCTCCCGCGTTTGGATATGATGCCGGTTTTCCTTATTCACCGGTTTAATTCGCTCACGGGTCCAGGCGCCGGTCAGCAGCAGGCACAGGGCGGTGAAGAAACCAAATATCGCAAAGACGACGATCCACGCCGTCTGGCTATTGCCAAGAGCCGCCACCATCGGCAGGGTAAAGACGCCGACGGTCAAGGATCCGCAGGTAGAGAGCCCTTTGCGAAAGACGCTCAGGACGCCGCGCTGCCAGGTATCGCGGGTGATTAGCGCCAGCAGCGAACCGTAGGCGATATTGTTGGCGGTGAAAAAGATATTCGCCAGCAGGTAGGTCACGCACACGTAGATGATCTTACCGCTGTCGCCAATGTCGGGCACGGTGGCCATCAGGAATGCCGACAGGCCGAAAGGCACCGCCGTCCAAAGCACCCACGGTCGCGCCTTGCCCAGCCGGGTTTCCGTTTTATCGATACGGATCCCGACAAATACGCAGATTACGCCATCCACTACCCGGGCAAAGAACATTAAAGAGCCTATCAGGGCCGCAGAAATTCCGACGACATCGGTATAAAACCATGCCAGAAACGTCACCATCATCGTATAGGTGAGGTTTGTGCCGTAATCCCCTAAACCAAACGCCAGGCGCTCGCGAAAGCCGATCCGATTGTCAGCGGAGGGCTCCCGCTCAATGGATAAAGTACTCATGGTTGGTTCTCCAGCAGAATAATTTGCACATCCCAATCGCCTAAATGGATCTCATCCCCGGCATGGATATTTTCGCCGCTAAATAAGTTGCGTCCGGCGGGCGGACTGAATTTAACGCGCTGCGGCTCTGCGCTGTAGTTAAAGTAATAAATCAGCTGCTGGTTATTCTCAGCAAAGCCGTGGCGCATAATTACCGGGAAGGTTATATGCTCATCAGCTATTCCAGCGAGCGCGGTCTCAGCCAGCGCGTGACGGAATATTTCAGCTAACACCTCGGCAGATAAATGACAGCCGATATAGGTTGCGCTCCCCTGTTCAAAACGATTAAAGGTTACCGCCGCATATTTATTCCAGTAAGGATGATCGTAGCGGGCTAATACCGTCGCGCCCGGCTCCGGCTCCAGCAGCTCTATCCAGTCATGTACCCTGGTATCAAGGCCCGATAACGACAGGCGGCTCGATGTCAGCCCGGTGCGCTGTGGCTCAACAAAAAGCTGATAGCGGGCGCCGACGGCCGAAGAGATAATCCCCGGCTGCGCGCAGGTGCGCACCTGCATATTTTCATCAGCGAATGCGGATTTAAATGAGAAAATGGCATGGCCGCCCTGGCTAATATAGTCGTTAATCTGCCGGAGCTTTTCATCGCTCACCGTATAAAGCAGCGGGAAGATCAGCATCTCGTATTGAAATATTCGCGGATCGTCGACCGCCAGAATATCCACTGCAATATTCATTCGGTACAGCGTGTCATAGTACAGACGGAAAATGTCATTGTACTGATGCTGCGCATCGCGGGAGAACTGATGCCCGCGCCACGGATGCCAGTCGATTGCCGTCAGGCATTCATTACTCACCACCAGGGCGATGCGGCTTTTGCGCGAATAGGCCATCACCTGCGGCGCGAAATCGCGCAGTTCGGCCCCGGTCTGGCACACTTCCTGATACACCGGGTTGGGCTGCAGATCGTGGCTTAAAATCCCCTTCCAGTAGGTTTCGTATGAGTTATGCAGCGAATGCCAGTGCCAATAGCCAATCAGCCCGGCACCGCTGGCGACGTGGCTCCAGGCCTGCAGCCGCAGCTGTCCCGGGAACGGCGTCCACTCCTTGAAGGCCTGGGCCTGAGTCTCCAGAACCAGATAGCGGCGATCTTTGGTCACCCGCGCAATATCGCCGGCAAAGGCGATTTCCGCCCCCGTTAAGCTAAACTGGCTGGGGTGATAAACATCTACCCCGGTAATATCGACAACCGCGGAGGTTTTAAAATGGTCGACCTCCGCACGGATCCCGTACGACCAGTTGCGCCAGTCAAAATCAAAGTTGTGGGTGATAAACTGGCGGTCGCTTTTATACTCCCGCACCAGCTCTGCCTGCCAGCCGAGAAAGCGGGTGACCAGCGAACGTTGAAAGGCGCTGAACGCGCTGCCGAGGCTGGCGTTAATCGTCCCGGTCAGCGACGGGAAATCCTCCCAGGCGTCAATGCGGTTGCTCCAGTAATCCAGGCCGAAGACGCGGTTCATTTCAGCCAGATTATTATTAAAGCGTTTTTTCAGATGCTTGATAAATTCAATCTGCACGTTTTCAGAACAGCTGTCGTAATATTTGGTTTCGTTATCGATCTGAAAACCGATCGTCGCCGGGTGAGCGGCCGTTACTTTTAATAGCTGGCGAATAATCCGTTCGGCATACCATAAATAGGCGGGATGGGTAATATCCATTTTTTGCCGGTGGCCGTAGCTATTTTTCCCCTGAGGCGTTGTCGCCATCACCTCCGGGTGTTTTTTCGCCAGCCATGCGGGAATGGCGTAGGTCGGAGTACCGATAATCACCGCAATATTATTTTCATGCATGGCGTCGAGAACTGTGGTGACCGAACTGAAATCAAACTCCCCTTCCTGCGACTCAAAGGTACTCCAGGTACTTTCCGCAATCCGCACGTAATTAATACCCGCCGCTTTCATCAGGGCAATATCTTCCTGTAAGCGCTCCTCAGCTAAATATTCACGATAATACGCTACGCCGTACCAAAACTTTTCCATTTTTCGCTCCTCTTTGTTACCGGAAACATATCGCACAATCTTGAGAAGCGGATGAAATTAGCTGCTGGCAACATAGAGCAATCTGCTATCGCCGCCGGGAGTCGATAGCGATCACATTTCTGCAATGGCAGGCGGAGTCGATCGCTACGCTTGTGCGTTATAGCGCACAGTGATACATTTTATCGGATGTTATAACGCACAAGAGGTTTTCATGCGCTCGTTCTCCCTACCGCTGCCGACGCTGCTCGCCGGCTTTATCGCTGTGCTGGTCGGCTACGCCAGCTCTGCGGCCATTATCTGGCAGGCCGCCGCCGCCGCGGGGGCCGATGCCGGACAAATCGCCGGCTGGATGACGGCGCTGGGTTTGGGTATGGGGGCCAGCACCCTCGCGCTGACCCTGTGGCGTAAGGTGCCGATCCTCACCGCGTGGTCCACCCCCGGCGCGGCGCTGCTGGTCAGCGGGCTGCAGGGCGTGACGCTGGAGCAGGCGGTCGGGGTGTTTGTTTTCGCCAACGCCCTCATCGTGCTCTGCGGGGTGACCGGCCTGTTTGCTCGCCTGATGAAAATCGTGCCCCACTCGCTGGCGGCGGCGATGCTGGCCGGGATTTTGCTGCGTTTTGGCCTGCAGGCTTTCTCCAGCCTGCAGGGTAATCTGCTGCTCTGCGGCGGCATGCTCGGCGCCTGGCTTATCTGCAAGGCGCTGCTCCCGCGCTTCGCGGTCGTGGCCGCCCTGCTGGTGGGGGGCGCCATCGCCTGGGCCAGCGGCGAGGTGAGCGGTGAACACCTCAGCCTCTCTTTCGTTGCGCCGGCCTTTATCGCGCCGCAGTTTACCCCCTCTCTGCTGCTCAGCGTCGGGCTGCCGTTTTTCCTCGTCACCATGGCGTCGCAAAACGCCCCCGGCTTCGCCACGCTGCAGGCCTCCGGCTATCCGGTGCCGGTGTCACCGCTTATCGTGGCGACCGGCGGCCTGGCGCTGCTGCTGTCGCCGTTTGGCGTTTACTCCATCTGTATTGCCGCGATCACCGCTGCGATCTGTCAAAGTCCGGACGCCCATCCCGACCCTCAGCGCCGCTGGCTTGCGGCGGCAGCGGCCGGCGGTTTTTATCTGCTGGCGGGGGTTTTTGGCGGTTCGATTACCGCGCTGATGTCGGCCCTGCCGGTTGCGTGGATCCAGATGCTCGCCGGGCTGGCGCTGCTGGGTACCCTCGGCGGGAGCCTGTTTCAGGCGCTGAATCATGAGAGCGAGCGCGATGCGGCGGTGGTGGCCTTTCTGGTCACCGCCAGCGGAGTGACGCTGGCGGGCATTGGTTCCGCCTTCTGGGGCCTGCTGCTGGGCGGAGTGAGCTTCGCTCTGCTGTCAGCGCTGCGCCGCGCGTAGCTGCGACGGCGTCAGGCCGGTGGCGCCTTTAACGCGGTTGCTGAAATGGCTGGCGGAGCTAAAGCCGCAGGCCAGGGCGATATCGGTCAGCGAACGAGCGCTGTGGCAGATAAGCTCCTGCGCGCGGAGCATGCGCCGCTGCATGACGTACTGATGCGGCGCCATTTTCATCGACTGGCGGAACATGCGCGCAAAGTGATATTCGCTGAGCGCCGTTTGCTGAGCCAGGTCGGCCAGCGTCAGCGGCTGGTCAAGATTCTCTTCGATCCACGCCAAAAGCGTGCGCAGAACGTGCGGCGCCAGGCCGCCGGTCACCGTTGGCAGGCGCCACTGGACGTTCGAATAGTGCTGGATAAGGTGGGTCAGCAGCAGCGTGCTGGCGGAGCTTAAGGTCAACTGGTTGGCCTGCTGCTGCCAGTCGTAGTCGAGGAGAAACTGACGATAGACCGCGGTGATTTTATCATCCTGGGAAAAGGTCTGTTCCTGCAGGCTAAACGAGGCCGGGCTGCGGTCCCAGATCTGCTCCCCGACGCGTCGCAGATGCGCATCGGTGCAGTAAAGGTGGACAAAAGAGAGGTCGCCGCGGATATCCCAGGTACTCTCCGCCCCCTTTGGCATCAGGCAGAAGCGATCCGGCCCGCCGCCGTTTTTCCAGCCCTGCGGCGTTTTCTGATAGCTTTCGTAACCGTCGGCAACGTACAGGCTCAGCGTGTGGTGGTCGCTACGTACCGTCACCGTATCGAGGTTGTTGTACCACGCCGCCAGCTGAATGCCGGAGTTCAGCTCCACCGTTTCCCGCAGCACGGCTTTTTGTCGACGTAATGTTTCGAAAGTCCCGTAAGCCATAGCCTTCACAAGTCAGATTCCGCAAACCCGTAGTCTATGAAGAGTCGACGGTGGATACCAGACCTCCCGCCCTCTTAAAGCAAAATAAGCGCAAGATTTTGCAAGTCCGTAACAAGATGGTGACAGCGGCGCGCGCGACAGGCCGTCACACTGCCCGGGCGTGTTCTTACGGGAGAGATATTTTGAACGCATTACTCTATGGGCTGGTCGTGGTTATCTGGGGCACCACGTGGATTGCCATTTTTCTACAGCAGGGGCCGGTTGCCGCGCCGGTATCGATTTTTTGGCGCTTTGCCGTTGCCAGCCTCACTATGCTGGCGATCCTGCTGGCTACCCGCCGCCTGCGCCCGCTGGCGTGGCGCGATCATCTGTTCTGCGTCCTGCAGGGCTGCTGCGTGTTCTGCTTTAATTTCTGGTGCTTTTATACCGCAGCGGCGCATATCAACACCGGGCTGGAATCGGTGATTTTTTCTATGGCGGTACTGTTTAACGCCGTCAACGGCTTTATTTTCTTCCGCCAGCAGCCGCCGGGTCGTTTCTGGCTCGCCGCCGCGCTGGGCCTCGCCGGGATCGTGACGCTGTTCTGGGACGATCTGCTGCAAAACGGCCTGAACGCCTCTCTGCTGTGGGGCATTGGCCTTAGCGCGCTGGGAACCTACGGCTTTTCGCTGGGGAATATGCTCAGCATCCGCCACCAGCGTCGGGGTCTGGAAACGCTGACCACCAACAGCTGGGCGATGCTCTACGGAACTCTGGTGATGGGCGCCATTGCCCTGATACGCGGCGATGATTTTTCTCCCCAGTGGACGCTGAGCTACATGGGCGCGCTGCTCTATCTGGCCCTCTTCGGTTCCGTTATCGCCTTCGGCGCCTACTTCACGCTGGTCGGGCGAATCGGCGCCAGCAAGGCGGCCTACAGCACCCTGCTGTTCCCGCTGGTTGCGCTGACCATCTCGACCTTTTATGAAGGCTACGTCTGGCACGGCAATGCCATCGCCGGACTGGCGTTGATTCTGGTGGGTAATCTGGTGATGTTCGCCCGGCCGGAGCAGTTTTTCCTGCGCCGCAGGCTGGCGTAAACGGCGGTCGCTATCCGTGCTTCCCGGCGGCTCAATAGCACCGGGAAGACGATCGTTCGCGCCGTCGGTGGACGGCGCGGCGGGCTTATCTTTGCGTCGGGTCGAATTTCACCGCGTCGATAGCCATATCGTCGATAACCTGCTTCAGGGTATCAATGGTCATCGGCGTATTTTCGTTGGCCAGGTCTTTCCCCTCACCTTTACGCACCACTTTGATCACCGGCTTGTTGGTGGCGGCATCAATCAGCTCGCCTTCAAAGTAGAGGCTGGTATCCATCGTACTACGGTGCCCGATTGCCATTTCGGTCCCCGCAACCACCATCGCCACCGGCACCACTTCATAGAACTGTAGCCCCTCTTTTCTGGAGTCCACGCCGGCGATCGCGCCGCGGAAGATCAGGCTGCGCGGGCCTGCGGTGGTCGCCAGCGGTTTACGCTCGGCAATCGCCTGCTTCATCTGCTTATTGGTATAGTTAAGGATATCGCTCAGCGCCTTAGCCCCAACCTGGGTAGAGCGTTTCGGGATCGGGTAATAGGTGATTGGGTTGTAGACCACGTTATCATAGTTTTTCGGCTTGTAATCCGGGGAGATCCAGCGCAGTTCCGGCTTACCGGACGCCGAGGTGGTCTCTTTTAATTGGGAATAATCTTTTAAAAATCCTGAATACCGATCGGGTTAGGCAATTTTAGCCGCACAGCCGGTTAAGGCTAGCAGACCAGCAAGAGCGGCAGCTTTAAATATAAAATGAGTACGCATAATGAATCCCTGTAAATGCAGTTGTCGGCAAGGTTTATAGCAAAATAGCAGAATAAGCGTTGTGACAAAAAGGGGGAAATGCCAGAGGTTGAGAAAATAAATCCGCCACGGTGGGCGGATTTATTTCCGCTTGAGAAGAATACTATTCACGACCGCAGCCGCGCACCGGCCGACGGATTTATTCCAGATTCGCGTGACGGCTAAACATCTGCGCATCGCTTTGCGCCGTTTTATCTTTGAGATAAATAATTACACTGTCATATATAAGCCAGCTTAATTGTTCAAAAGAGGATCCTGTGGGTTGAATGGTCGCCGCCTTTGACGATGATTCCGCACTTTTGGCCGTAATGCCGGGAATACGGATCGCCACATCCGCCAGCCGGCCTATCGTGTGGTCCGGATAAATGGTTAGCGTCGCAATCCGTGCGCCCTGCCCGCTGGCTTTCTGCGCCATCGTCACCAGGCTGCCGGTTTCTCCCGACCCCGACCCGACAATCAGTAAATCATCTTGCTGAATGGACGGGGTGGTCGGTTCACCGACAAACCAGACGCTAAAACCAAGATGCATTAATCGGTTAGAAAAAGCCCGCGCGGCAAATCCGGAACGCCCGGCGCCGGCGACAAAGATACGTTTGGCCGTGAGGATCATCTCACCAAGGCGCGTCACCGTATCGCCGTCCACCTGGCGGGCGTCGTCGGCCAGTTCTGAGATAATAGCGAGCAGGTTATCGCAGCTTTTCATCATCATCTCCTTAGGCGTTAACCATCGCCGCTTTAATCAGGCGGGCTTCTTCCAGCGGATCCTCGGCGCGGGTAATGGCCGAGCCGACAATCACCACGTCCGGTTTTAGCGCCACATAGTCCGCAATCGTCCGGCTGTTGATGCCGCCGGCGACGGAGATGCGCGAATACCTGGCGTGCCGTTTGATAACCCGCAGGTCTTCAAGCGGCTCTCTTCCCGCCGCCTGCTGATCGGCGCCGGTATGGACAGCAAGATGTCGGACGCCAGCGTCCTCCAGCTCGCGAATACGCGTTGGCAGATCGTCAACGCAAATCATATCAACCACCACATCGCGGCCGGCCTCTTCCGCCGCCCTCAGGCAGGCCTTCACCGTGAGAATATCGGTGACGCCGAGCGTTGTTACGTAATTTGCCCCCGCATCAAAAGCCAGCTTACTTTCGAAGTAGCCGCCATCCATAATTTTCTCGTCGGACAGCAGCTCCTTCTCGGGAAAGCGTTGGTGAAAGCGCTTAACCGCCGCCATGCCCTCGGCAATAACAAACGGCGTACCGATTTCAATGATATCCACGTACTCACGGAGTTTTTCCGCCAGCGCCAGCGCCTCAGCAAGAGGTAATTCATCCAAAGCTAATTGCAGTTTCATCGTATCGTCCTTTTGATTATAAAGATGCCAGGCCCACGGCCGCAGCCGGAGCGTCAAGGTAGGTTTTGAGGGAGTCATCGAGCAGTAAAAGCGTCAGGCACAAGCCGTTCATTTCCAGCGAGGTGACATAGTTGCCAACGTAGCTGCGCCACAGACGATGGCCGCGCAGAGTAAGTAGATGGCCGATACGGCCCGCCATCAGATACTGTTCCATCAACGGCGTGGCGCCAAGGCCGGAGACCATGACGGCGAACTCTCTTTGCTCCTCCGCCAGGGAAAAATCATCCAGCAACGCCTCCACCATCACGGCGGCAATCTCTTCTGCTTTGGCTAAGGGGGAAACGTGGCTCCCGGCTTCGCCGTGGTGGCCGATACCAAACTCATAGGTGCCGTCGGCGATGGCAAAGTTAGGCTTACCCACGGCCGGAATTGCGCATGGAGCCAGCCCGACGCAGATGCTACGCGTGTTGTTCGCCGCCAGGCTGGCGGCAGCGACGGTCTCTTCCAGCGAGCCGCCCGCCGCCGCCACCGCGCCGGCCGCCTTCCACATAAAGATGCCGCCGGCGATACCGTGCCGCTGCTCCGCCCGCTCCGGCGGCGCGGAGGCAATATCATCCCGCGCTTTGACGATGGCGATGCTGTGGCCCAGCGCCTCGGCCTGCTTCAGCGCCATCTGTACGTTCATCGAGTCGCCGGCATAGTTGCCAAACAGGCAGGCCACGCCACGGCCGCGATCGGCAATACGCATCGCATCAAGGAAGGCGTTGGCCACCGGAGATGAGAAGACTTCGCCAACGGCAACGGCATCCAGCATGCCGGCGCCGAGGTAGCCCAAAAATGCCGGTTCATGCCCGCTGCCGCCGCCGCTAACCAGCCCCACGCGAGGGGCCGTATCGGCAGAATGGCGACGGTGCACAACCCGGTGATTTTCGGCGCTCAGCTGCACCTCGCTGCCGTGCGCCAGCAGAAAGCCCGCCAGCATGTCGTCCACAACGTCATCAGGGTCATCTATAAATCGTTGCATCCGTTTACCCCTTTATTGATTAATACCATCGCTGCGTCGGCAAAAGCGCTCAGCAGCAGCATCGATGAACCGGCTCCCGCATCGGGGCAGCCCCGGCTGCGTTCTCCCAGACGGCTGGCGCGGCCGACCCGGGAAACCAGGCCGCTCGTCGCGGCGAAGCTGTCCCTGGCCGTTTGCCGCATTGACTCAAGAGCGCGTATCTCGCCTTCCCCACGAGCAAGTCGCGAGCTAAGCGCATCGGTGGCGGGGATCAGCACGTCGAGCAGCGTTTTATCTCCGGGTCCTGCCGGGGTGAGTTCACGCAGATCGGCCAGCGCGCCAGTGAACATCTGCCCAAGCACGGCGGCGTCAATCACCTCCTCTGCACCGCCGCGACTGAGCCCGGCAAACCAGCAGCCATACAGAGGCCCCATTGAGCCGCCAATGTCGTTTAACAGCGTCTCGCCGATAATCTGAAAAGCCTCGGTCATGGTCATTGCCGGCGTTAGCGCCTGTCCGGCCAGGGTGAACCCCTTATTCATATTTATGCCGTGGTCGCCATCGCCCGCGGCACCGTCTATTTCACTCAGCCAGGTTTTATTTTTCTGAATAACGGCAATCATATTTTTGGCAATAGCAAGCCCGTCTTTGTTGGTAAAAGACATAAACACCTCAAAAAATCAGAATGTCAGTGCGGCATTAGCGCTGCATATTGAAATAAAAGCGCATCATGCAGCCGCGTATTTTGTCGAATGCCGGTAAAGTGCGTTATTGCCTGACTCGCATTATGTTCAGCGATATATTTTTGCAAAATAACGCTTTGTTCATCTTGCGGATCGAAATAGTGCATCGCGGCCGCAAGGCCCTTAACTAAATAATCTGCGGGGAGCCCCGCGGCCTCACACTGCACGCAGGGGGCGGTCAGGCGATCCTCCGGCGACAGCTTGCGGATCGGCGAACGGCATACCCGGCGAACGGTATCCGTGATGCCGGGAGTGCTAAACCGCTTGATAACAAAGCGGATATATTCCTCCAGTTCGACAAGCGGAAAAGCATACTTCAGGTGCAGCAATCGCGCCGTTTCGCGCATGCTCTGCTGTATCTCGTCCCGCAGCCCGTCATTGCTGAAGATTTCCTGCATCGTCTGATAGCCTTTGAGGTGTCCGATATATCCGGCCCACGCGTGCCCGCCGTTAATAATATACAGCTTACGCTCGAGGTATTTACGCAGGTCATGGGTGTAGATAGCGTCATTAATGGGCCGCGAGTCCTCATCAGCGAGGCCGTGTTTATCAATAACCAGCTCATAATCGACGCCAATATCAACGACGTCGAGCCCTTCCCGCCGGCTGGTTAGGACCATGCGGTCTACCGCGGTATTGGGAAAAGCGGCCAGCTCATCAATTTCTGCTATCTCGCTACCGGCGCAGCGCTGAATTTCGCCACGCAGGATCTCGCCGTTAAGCAGCGCGTTCTCGCAGGCCAGCACGTTAACGCGCGGGCGGCCGGCGCGTCCCCTGGCAATCAGTCCCGCCAGGAGCAGCGGAGCGATTTTCGGCAGATTATCCGCCCACACCGCGGTCGTAATCAGGTCCGCATCAACCATGGCCTGAATAACTTCCTGGCGCTCAGTTTCCGGAGATAACGCGCGTACGGTAGGAATAAATTTTTTTTGGTATCCTTTCTCGATAATGTACAAACTGTAGCCATGGTGTGCGTTTATTTGCGCGTTAAGCTCGACGTTACGCTCAACGAACGTAATATCATAGCCAGACTCAGCCAGCAGATCGCCAATAAACCCGCGTCCAATGCTGCCGGCGCCAAAATGTAAGGCTCGCATATTACCTCCTGTCAGAATATGCCGAATAGAGCGCCAAAAATAGAGACGGCGATAATCAGGACCATAATAATCGTAAAGTTTTGATTGCGTTTAAGCAGCCACCAGTAAATACCGAATACGGCCAGCAGCGGTAAAATACCGGGGACAATGTTGTCAATAACCTGCTGCAAAATAAACGGCTTATTTTGGTCGCCAAAGCTAAACTGCAGCGGCGTGCTTAATTTCACATAAGTCGATGAGAGTGCGCCCATCATAAACAGCCCGAGGGTGCTGGCGCCGTTTATCAGAGTGCGAATATGCCCCGACTGCAGTATTTCGCGAATTGACGCCTGGCCCGCCCGGTAGCCGTAGGCGGCGAGATTACGTCCGACGATGATCTGGATCAGCGGCAGCATCAGTAAGAAAAATGCGCCAAGAATACTGCCGTTGGTTGACAGGGTGACGGCAAGGCCAAAAATAATTGGCTTTAAGGTTGCCCAGTCAATTGAATCCCCTATTCCCGCCATCGGCCCCATCAGCCCGGTTTTAATACCGGTAATAGTGTCATCATCAATATCGGCCCCCCTGGCCTTCTGCTCCTCCATCGCGATCACAATACCGTTGATCGGCGCGCCGTATACGGCTTCAGTATTGTAGAACACCAGGTGACGTTTAATCGCCTGCTTCAGGTCTTCCTTTTCCGGATACAGTTTTTGTAAAATCGGCAAAATTGCGGTGACGAATCCCAGGGCCTGCAGGCGTTCGTATGAGATGCCCATTTCGGCAACGATATAGTAATAAAGCCAGCTGTTCTTAACGTCTTTTTCAGTGATTTTTTTGGAGTCCATAGCGTTAATCCTCAGGCACCTTTTTGGTTTTGATAATAGGAGATAAGCAGAACGGCGCTGAGACCAAAAATAGCGGCACCAAATACCGGAATACCGCTAAACTGCACCAGAAAGTAACCAATAAAAAACCATGGCAGGAGCGCAGCTTTACCAATCACAAAAATGGTCAGGGCGAACCCCAGCGCGGGCAGCAGCCCACCGGCGACGCTGAATCCGTGAATCAACCATTCCGGAACGCTATTCAGGAAAGCGGTAATACTGTCTTTCCCATACATGTTGGCCAAAAAGGGGACCGGGAAACGAATAAAGAAACCGAGCACCGTCGGCCAAACGATAGCGCACATTTTGATCTGTCTGACGTTTCCCTCTTCGGCATACCTGTCGGCCATATGCACAAATACCGCATTCACCGTTTTGCGGAACTGGTCTAAAAAGACCCCCATGACCCCGACCGGGACGGCGATAGCGATCGCCAGCGTTGGCGATAGCCCCGTATTCAGCGCCAGCGGTATAGCCACCAGTCCCGCCAGGCAGTCATCCGCGGGGAGATTTGAGCCCGCGGCCACCAGGCCGATGTAGAGAATTTGAATCGCGGCGCCGATAATAACCGCCTGGGTGACATCCCCCATAATCAGGCCGATAAGTACCGAGGCGAACAGCGGCTGGCGGATCGCGTGGGTGATGGCGTAGCCCACGTCCGTTTTACAAATCCAGTACCAGATACCGGTAAAAATTGCGACTTCAACCATGATTAACCCTCCAGACGGGCAATGGCTTTATCCAGGCTTAATTTGACTTCTTCCGGAGTCACCTGGAAATAAACCTCTGCTCCACCTTGCCGTATATATTTCAGGTCTTGTAAATCCTGCTCATCGATCGAAATACCGCTGACGACGCTGCGCCGGTTCACGCCACCGCCAAGTCCGCCAATCTGCACGGAGCTAAATAGCACCTCGCGCTCAACCAGTTTCTTAACGTTGCCAATCGATTTAAAAAGCAACAGCACATTATTTTTGCCATTACTAAAATAACCATCGTGAAGCCTCGAAAGGAAACTCTCTTCTGACAGCACGTGAACATCAACGCCCGGAGGCGCCGCCATCACATAAATATCCGCCAGAAAGCTATCCTGCGAGAGCTTATTATCAACAATAACAATTTCAGTTGCTGCGATGATGTTACGCCATTTTGTAATGACCTGACCGTGGATCAGTCGAAAATCGACCCGGACCAGTTTTATATTATTCATATTCATTACCATTAGTTATAGAGGTGATGTTCTTGATACTGCCGTTTCCTGCTTCAATAATTCGTAAAACCAGCTCTGACAAAGTCACTTCTTCACGCTGCATTTCCGCTTCAATTAGCATCGGTAAATTCATGCCACAAATAACCGGGTAACCTCTGAGCTTGGCAAAAATAGCCGCCACGTTAGATGGCGTACCGGCATAAATATCAGTGAAGATAATAATATTTTCCGGGGCAGCGGAAAGTAATGCTGAAATATCATCCATGAGCTGCTCCGGCGCCATTCCCGGCTCAAGGGAAAAGCAGTAAACATTGTCCATTTTGCCTAAAATCATTTCACAGCTTTTGACTAACTCGCGGCCAAAGCCGCCGTGAGAAATCACCAGAATCCAGGGTGCTGCCATCTTTTGATCCATAAAGAAATCCTGATAGAGATAATTAACCGCGGGATTTCCCTCCGGTGATATTAATCGTCGTTCCGGTGATATAGCTGGCCCTGTCCGACAGTAACCAGCTCACCAGATCGGCGATCTCTTCCAGACGACCGGGTCGTCCGAGGGGAATTTTGTGACCGTAGTCTTCGTCTATGCTGGCGAACGCCATGCCGCGGGTATAGGCCAGCGCTTTACGGTGCACAGCGTTCCCCATCGGCGTGGGTTCATTGATGCCCGGGGCGACGCCAACGACCCGAATACCAAACGCCCCAAGCTCTTTTGCCCACGAGAGCGTAAAGCCGTGCAACGCGGCTTTGGTTGCGGCATAGCAGCTTTGTCCTTTTGACCCCTCAATGCCTGCTTCTGAGACGATATTAACGATCGCCCCGGACTTCTGGCCGATCATGATCCGCGCCGCTTCCTGGGTAAAAATAAAAGGGCCTTTTTGATTAATGCTGACCATAAAGTCAAAATCATCATCGCTTAATTCATACTCAGGCTGGCTGCCGTAATAATCGACGAGCAGGCGCGCCCGATTAACCGCGGCATTATTCACCAGCCCGTCAAGACGCCCGTAGCGGGCAACGACATCGGCGATAAGCCGGCACACGGATGGGCGGTCGGTAATATCGCACTGACGGTAATCAACGCCGCCGATCGCGCTCCCCGCCGCCGGCTGCTGAATATCCGCCACCACCACCTGAGCGCCGTTGCCGGCAAGCCCTTTGGCTATCCATTCGCCAATTCCTGAACAGCCGCCGGTAACAATAACCACTTTGGGACCAAGCGCGATCCACTGTGTTGATGCCATTTGCATTATCTCCAGTTGAGAGTCAGTGCAATGACTAATACAATTAACGTGCCAGATTTATTTAAATAATATTATCAACAAGTTAACAGTAGTGTTTAAGGTTAATTTTTCGTTAAACACTATTCAGCCCCGTTTTCAACACTTCCTCTTCGGGCAGCGCGATCCACGGCTCCATCAGTTCATAAATCATCAACGCTTCGGTGGTTGTCAGCGAAATACGATATTTATTAATCAGCGTGCGGAATGCATCCGGAACCAGGGCCATAAAGCGCTGCTGGCGTTCGTTAAGTTCAAACGCATCGCGGTGGGTCAGGCCGTCATGGGTCAGCAGGCGTTCAATTAACGCCGCCAGATGCATAAAAAGATTGATCCGCAGATAGCTTTCAAAATGAATGCTGTAGCTCAGCTCGAAATACTTAACAACCTGCTCTACTTCCTCAATGATAATATTCGGGTTGAGAAAAGTAAGATGGCTCACTACCCCTTCGAGGGTAAAAAGAATGACGATTTCATCAATCATCTTTTGCAGCTCATCCGCGGTGAGCAAATCTGAAAAGTAGTTCTTCCAGAGCAGTTCCGGCTTATCATTTATCAGCTGTCGGGTATTAACCTGCGGGATATAGCCGGCATTAAGCTCGGTGGTGGTGATCAGTAAACGCGTGCCGTACAGGGCGCTATCGGCTTTCGAGAGTTTCCATTTCAGATCGTCATACTCCATGGTCACAATTTCCAGCGTGTCATCAGCAATATAGCGGCGGGTAATTTCCTGCAGCTGGCGCGATACGCCCTCGCCGGAAATACAGGAGATAATAATCTTATTGCCCTGCAGCAGCCCGGAATAGTAGCGAGCCTCCACCTCCCATGCGCCTTTAATACTATCGACAACGGCCTTCATCGACAGCTGATGCTGAATTTTCCCCGCAATATCCAGCGCCATTGAGGTGCTGACGTTGTTCATCACCAGCAGGTCGCCCTGGATGTGCAGCTTTATTTCGCTATAAATATCCTGCAGCGATCCCATATCGACCAGAATAATCATGCCGCGCTGCTCTTCCAGCTGATTAATCCAGGTGGTGAGATGGGAAATAATGCCCCGGGTATTCACCGACAAAGGCATATCAAACGCCTTAAGGTAGAACCCGCCTAACAGACGGTTGGCGGTACCGGCAATACTTGAGGCCGTCGCGCGCCCGTGCGCGACAACGATGCCCTGAATCAGCGGCGCGGACTCGATCTGATGATAAAAAATAGCGCTGAGCAGCGGCTTCATTAGGGCGAGCTGCATACGGGGAAACTGTTTGGCAAACAGGGTAATACACTCATCCGCCAGCAACCGGGCCCGTTGAGGAACATATCCGGTCACGCCGGTGAGCCGCCCGACGCTGTCGGGATCGACCTCCCTGCTCAGGCACCACTGCAGGCTATGAAAGACCGCTTTCTCTGCCATTGCCGGAACGGAAATACCGGTTAGCTCGCTAAACTCCTGCAGCGTATCCCGCACCAGTTGCCAGACGATCCCGTGGTACAGATTACCTCCGGGCAGGCTCGCATGCTCCTCCAGCTTATTGACGAACAGCGGCACGTTGGCGGCGCGGCAAAAATTATCCAGCAGCTGTTCATCGCGGGTGATGTAAGAGGCAGCCAGAAGATCTACGGGTAGCGTCCCGTCATCTCCCTCGCTAAACGTGACCGTATCGTGCTCGCCGCGAACGCCGGAGGCACTGCGGATAGTTATCTCCTCTGCCCCGCGCTGCGCCCATGCCGAAGCGCAAAGCACTTTAATGCGATTCTTTAGCTCACCGATATTACCTTTTGCCGGGGTGGCGAGCAGTTGACGGATCAGCGCACCGTCAACATGAACCCGCTGCTTAAAACGTCGGGCTTCCCGGGCAAAAAAATGTGAGATAAGCGCCAGTCGTTCCATATAGGGGCGCGCGTTCCAGCCGGGTAGCTCAACGGTAACGGGAATACGTCGCAGGAAGGTGGTCAGCAGTACGTTTTCACTATTTTCAGTCGTCGCAAATAAAAAGCGAACCTTCGCATGATGGGGCTGGCGGTTATCCCCCAAGCGATAAAAGTAGCCTTTATCCATAAATAAAAAGAGCTTTTCCTGGTTCTCCGCCGACAGCCGATGTATTTCATCGAGAAAAAGAAAACCGCCGTCGGCCTCATCGAGCAGGCCGGATTTGTTCTTTTCCGCACCGGTAAAAGCACCTTTGATATAACCAAACAGGGTCCCGGACAAGAGTTCCGGGTTATTAGCGTAATCGGCACAGTTTAGTTCTATTAATTTTACCTGCGATGAGATAATCCCTGCCGTTCCCGCGTGCTGATGCAGCAACTGCGCCAGGTAACTTTTGCCGACGCCGCTTTCCCCGGTAATCAATACCGGCAGGCCGCCGTCGGGATAGCTGACCGCGGCGAGGCACAGCTCAACAACCTGTTTCAGGCTACCGTTGGCGCCTATCAGCGACTGGAATACGCCGGGGCTCCGCGGCTCATCATCGGTCACGGAAGGTATGCGGTCCGTTAGCCAGAAGCGAACGGGCCGCGTGGTCTCTTTGCGCAAATAACCCTCATCGCAAAGCTGATTGAGATAAAGACTAATAACGCTGCGGCTCGCGGACGTAAAGGACTCACAATCACGCGTGGTAAATCCTGATACGCCATCGCGATAAAAGGTATTAAGTTTACGATAAAGGTTTTCTTTGGCTGACATCGTTTCCCCCGCAGTTCCCGGCATTCCAGATGGGCACCATGTTGCTTTAAACGGGCTTTAGCAAGGAGTCAGCGGTACGAAATCAATCCATCTCACAGTTTCAATAAAAAGCGCCCGACCTGTTTCCAGGCCGGGCGGGGTTTATTTTATATCAACCTGATAAAAAATATGCTTGCCAAAAGGGTCAATCTCGTAGCCGGAAACATCTTTACGCACCGGTTCAAAAATAGTCGAGTGGGCAATCATGACCGCCGGCATTTGATCGTGCATCATCTGCTGGGCCTGTTTGTAAAGCGCCTCGCGCTGGGGACGATCGCTTATCGCTTTCGCCTCGCTGATCAGCTTATCGAACGGCGGATAGCACCACTTCGCCGAGTTGGAGCCGCCGTTGGCCGACTGGCAGGTAAACAGCGGGCCGAAGAAGTTATCCGGGTCGCCGGTCGCGGTCGTCCAGCCCATCAGGGCCGCCTGATGCTCGCCGTCTTTGACGCGCTTGAGGTATTCACCCCACTCATAGGTCGTGATTTTGGTCTGTACGCCAATTTTCGCCCAGTCCGCCTGGATCATCTCCGCCATGCGCTTAGCGTTGGGGTTATACGGGCGCTGGACCGGCATCGCCCACAGGTCGATGGTCAGGCCGTTGGCCATCCCCGCTTCCTGCAGCAGCGCCTTCGCCTTCTGCGGGTCATAGTCATAATCTTTCAGCTCGGCGTCCGCGCTCCAGACGCCCGGCGGCAGCAGATTTTTCGCCGCCGTCCCGGTGCCGTGGAATACGGCTTCAATAATTGCCGGTTTATTAATCGCCAGCGCCAGAGCCTGGCGCACTTTGACATTATCCAGCGGCGGCTTTTGGGTATTGAACGCCAGGAATCCGGTATTCAGACCCGCCTTACTGAGCAAATTAATATTTTTATTTTCCTTCATCCTCGGCAAATCCGCCGGGTTAGGGAACGGCATAACCTGGCACTCGTTCTTTTCCAGTTTGGCATAACGCACCGACGCGTCCGGGGTGATGCTAAATATCAGGCGATCGAGCTTCGCCTTGCCCTGCCAATATTCCGGGAAGGCGGTATAAAGAATGCGCGAATCTTTTTGGTACTGGGCGAGCTTAAACGGCCCGGTGCCGATCGGATCGTTGTCGACGCGCTCCGGAGTTCCCGCTTTGAGCATCGCATCCGCATACTCTGCCGACAGAATCGAGGCGAAATACCAGCCGAGATCGGCCACAAACGGCGCTTCCGGATGGGCTAAGGTAAAGCGCACCGTATATTCATCAGGCTTATCAATTGCGGTGATCAGCTGACCAAATTCGAGGCTTTCGAAATTGGAATAATTGCCGTTGGAGACGTTGTGGTAAGGATGCTGCGGATCCTTTTGCCGCATAAAGGAGAAAATAACGTCATCGGCATTAAAATCCCGCGTGGGGGTAAAGTACTTGTTGCTTTGAAACTTCACGCCCTTGCGCAAATGGAAGGTGTAGGTTTTACCATCCTCGCTGACCTCCCAGCTTTCGGCGAGGCTCGGCTGCAGCTCGGTGGTGCCGACCTTAAAGTCCACCAGCCGGTTATAGACCGGGACCGCGCTGGCATCGACGCTGGTGCCGGAGGTGTAGAGTTGAGGATTGAAGTTCTCCGGCGATCCTTCGGAGCAGTAAACCAGGGTTTTGCCCGCGACGGTGGAACTGACCGTCAGAGCGGCGAATGCCAGGGCAAGCGTTGTGAGTTTGCGTTGCATCGGGTTTCCTTTTTAATTTGCCAGCTAATGAATAGCTTGTTGTTTTCTTATCCATACATAACACTAAAGCCTGATTGCAAACACCTGAAAAAATAATAAATAAGGAACGTCTATGTCATCTCCACTCGCCGAACGGCTCACCCAGCGCTTCTTCCGCTACCTCGCGATTAGCAGCCAAAGCGACCCTCGCGCCACCACGCTGCCAACCACCCCAGGGCAACACGAGATGGCCCGCGAGCTGGCGCAGGAGCTGCGTCAGCTGGGACTGGACGATATCGAAATTGACGAGCATGCGACCGTCACCGCGGTGAAGAGAGGCAACGTGCCCGGGGCGCCGCGGATCGGCTTTATCACCCATATCGATACCGTCGACGTCGGGCTATCGCCGGACATCCACCCGCAGATCCTGCGCTTTAACGGTGAAGACCTGTGCCTGAATGCGCAAAAAGAGATCTGGCTGCGGGTTGCCGAACACCCGGAGATCCTCGCCTATCCCGGAGAGGAGATTATTTTCAGCGACGGCACCAGCGTGCTGGGGGCCGATAATAAGTCGGCGGTGACGGTGGTGATGACGGTGCTGGAAAGCCTGACCCCGGAGCATCGCCACGGCGATATCGTGGTGGCGTTTGTCCCGGATGAGGAAGTCGGCCTGCGCGGCGCGAAGGCGCTTGACCTGAGCCGTTTCGCCGTCGATTTCGCGTGGACCATCGACTGCTGCGAGCTGGGGGAGATTGTCTATGAGAACTTCAACGCCGCGGCGGCGGAAATCCGCTTTACCGGCGTCACCGCGCATCCGATGTCGGCGAAGGGCGTGCTGGTCAACCCCCTGCTGATGGCCACCGAGTACATCAGCCACTTCGATCGCCAGCAGACCCCCGAACACACCTCCGGACGCGAAGGCTACGTGTGGTTTAACGGCATTCAGGGGGACCAGAGCAGCACCCTGCTGCAGGCCAGCATTCGCGATTTCGACCTCGACGGTTTTAACCGCCGCAAGCAGCAGATTGGCGAGGTAGCGGCCAAAATCGCCGCACGCCACCCAACGGCAAAAGTTGACTATCAGGTGAGCGATACCTACAGCAATATCAGCAACGCGCTGGGCGAGGACCGCCGGGCCATCGACCTGTTGTTTACCGCGATGGAGAGCCTGGGGATTACGCCCAAGCCGACGCCAATGCGTGGCGGCACCGACGGCGCGGCGCTGTCGGCAAAAGGCCTGCTGACGCCGAACTTCTTTACCGGCGCGCATAACTTCCACTCAAAGTTCGAGTTTCTGCCGCTGCGCGCCTTTGAGGCCTCTTACCACACCGCGTTCGCGCTCTGCCTGCTGGCGGCGCGCTAGGCCGGTTTATGCGCCAGCATGGTGGCGAAGCGCAGCTTGATACGATTACCGTTGGCGTCGGTGCGGTGCAGCTCACCAACCTCTTCGTTGTACTTGAGGAACGTCCAGCCGGCGTAGTAGCTACGCAGCTCTTCCGGCTTAAAGGCAAACGGGAAGCCAACGGTGCATGGATAATCTTCGGTATCCATCGCCGCCACGATCAGGTTATAGCCGCCCGGTTTGGTGCAGCGCTGCATGTTGGCGATTAGGCCGGGGATAGTTTTCGCTTCGAGAAACATCATCACCACGGTGGAAAGAATAAAATCGTACTCTCCGTCAAAGCTCAGCGTATTGAGGTCCTTGATTGCCGACTGCAGGTTATCAATCCCCTCCTGCGCGCGAATCGACTCCAGATTATCGATGCTCGCCGGATTTTTATCCCAGGCGGTGACCTCAAAACCGTTGGCCGCCAGATAGAGGCTGTTGCGCCCGTTTCCGCAGCCGAGATCGAGGGTTTTGCCCGGCTGCATCAGCGTCGCGGCGTGGACCACTTCGGAGTGGGTGCGGGTCATACCATATTTTTCAGTAAAGTAGTTTTCGTCACGGATAGTCATGCTTAATCCTTATTTTTGAACAGAGTGGCGCGCTCGACGCGGATCAGCAGCTTACCGCGCACCAGCAGCAGGAAAGTGCGAATCAACAGCAGCCCGATAATCAGATTGGTAAAGACGAACAGCGGGATAGCCAAAAAATGGAAAAAACCGTTTGGCTGGCTATGCCCAAGATGCAGCCCGGTCGTCGCCAGCGCCGAGATCCCGAACGAGAAGCTCCAGAAAGAGGCGTTGAACGGCTGCTGCAGATACCACGGCATCAGCCGCAGCATAAACAGCAGCTGCAGCAGGCCGTAGCCGAACAGCAGCTTAGCGAAGGTGTCCGCCTCCCCGCCGTTGACGCTCAGCCAGGCGCTGCAGGCCACCAGCGCGGGCGCCAGCTGAATGCCCAGCGAGGTGCGCAGCGCGGCAGGCAGCTCGCCGTCGCTGCGCAGCCGCTGCAGAATAACCGGCTCCAGGCTCAGCCAGGAGAAAATCCCGGCGCCAAGGAACACCAGACCGGCATCGTTAAAGCCCAGTGCGCCGCAGGCCATGGCGCTGATAAAGTTATTGGCTACCGTCGGCAGATAGAGACCCGGCGTCGTCGCGTCGCTGGGGTGATTGCCGCGCCACAGCCCGGCGCTTTGCCAGGCCGAATAGGCGAGCTGCAGCGCCACGCCGATGATAAACAGGCCCAGCGAGAGCGGGCGGCACCACGGCACGAAGCCGATGGAGACCAGCATGGTGGTTGCCGGAAACAGGCTGACGAAGCTGCTGGCGACCGGATGACGCATCTCCTGGCGGACGCTCCACGGAAAGCGGATCGCGCGGGTGATAAACGCGACGGCCAGCAGCGCCCATATTGTGGCCGCCAGCACCACTAAGCCATCGCCAACGCTGCGGCTTACCGGCCAAATGGTGCTGGCATAGCGCCAGGCAAAGCCCATTCCGATAATGCCCAGCACCATCCCAAAATAGCCCGCGGGTAGATTCAGCACCCGCTGCCCCGACTGTTGTTTATTCATTTTATTTATTTTTTCAATTTATCTTTAAGATGCATTTTAAAAGAACCTTCAAAAACGCGCTACGGAGATTTTTGCTATGTTTATGTTAACCAAAAGTAAAGGGAGCCGCAGATGAACAAATATTGCCTGGGCGCGCAGGTTCGCCAGTTTCACTATCAGGAGGATGGGGTTAAACATAGCGTAAATCTGCGGCAAATTGTGGCCTTACGTGATTTCGCCGACGTGAAAGCGGGTAGCGAAGGCGGCTGGCTGGACGACGAGGCCGCCCTGAGCCAGGAGGGGGAGTGCTGGATTGACGATGCCAACAGCGCCGTTTTCGCCGGGGCGCGGGTTGAAGGCAACGCGCGGCTCAGCGGCACCTGCACCGTCAGCCATTACGCTATTATCGGCGGCAACGCCCGGCTGGAGCGCGCCGACGTCAGCCACCACGCCCATATTAGTGACAACGTCACCGTTACCGATTCGCAGGTGCGCGGCCGCTGCCGGCTGGCCGACGAGGCGCGGATCCTCCCCCGCTGCCTGATTATCGCCGCGCAGGGTCTTACCGACGACGGGGACAAAATCCTGCAAATTTACCAGCGGGCTACGGTCAGCGCCTCGCGGATCGTCCATCAGGCGCAAATTTACGGCGACGCCTTTGTCGAACGGGCCTTCATTGAGCATCGGGCGGAGATTTTTGACCACGCCCGGCTGGAGGGCAACGAGATCAACGACGTCTGGGTTTGCGATAATGCGCGGGTGTATGACCACGCCCGACTGATCGCCGGGCGCGAAGAGGATGCCATTCCGACCCTGCGCTACAGCTCTCAGGTCGCGGAAAATGCCGTGGTTGAGGGCAACTGCCTGCTTAAACATCGGGTGATGGTCGGCGGTCACGCCCGGCTCTGCGGCGGCCCCATCCTGCTGGATGACGAGGTGCTGATTCAGGGCCACGCCCGCATCAGCGGCGACCTGGTGATCGAACATCAGGTGGAAATTACCGATAACGCGCTGATTGAAGCCCTTAACGGGGAGGCAATTCACCTACGCGGCCGCAAGCTTATCAACGGCGACGAGCATATTACCCGCACGCCGCTGGCCGGCTTTTTGTCACCGTGAATCACTCCTCGCCGGCACAATAGTCGATAATCCGCCCGTAGATATTCTGGTCGTCATAGGCGCCGTTGAGATACTCCGCCTGCTGCAGGCAGCCCTCGAGGGTAAAGCCATTGCGCAGCGCCACCTGGTTACTTTTGTGGTTGGCGACCCGGCACTTAATCACGAAGCGGCGAACGATACCGCTGCGCGCGTAGTGGTCGATAAAGGCCTGCAGCGCCTGCGAGAGCAGCCCCTGCCCCTGGTGGCTTTCGTCAATCCAGTAGCCGATATAGGCCGTCTTGTTGATCGGTTCAATCTGGTTAAACGACAGGACGCCGATCATCTCATCCTCCAGGAACAGCAGGAACATTTTGGCGTAGCCGCGCTGATGGAGCATGACGTTGCCCTGCACGTGGCGTCGGGTTTCATCTTCGCCGCTCACCGCCGCCGGCCAGCTCAGGGAGTTCTGCAGCCAACGCTGGTTTTTTTCCACCAGCCGATGCAGGACGGTGACGTAGCGTTCATCAACGGCGCGTAGCACCAGCCCGTCGTTAACGACGATCTCTTCCGCTCCGGGGGTATTTTCTGTGGTCATAGCACTCTCTCACTGCGCGCAGGCCGACCCGGGCGCATTCGTCCAGGTCGGCCTGCCGGGCGGTTACTTCATCACCCGGTCATCGACGTAGCGACGCTCGTCCGCAGCCGGTGGGAAATACTGATACAGCCAGGTTTCGCTGATCGCATCGCCCTGGCAGCGCAGGAACATGCGCATCTCTACCGGGTCGGTGGAGTCGTTAGTCGGGTACCAGTCGAAGAGGATCCGGTAGCCATCAAACGGTTCAACGTAGAGGATCTCAACCTGCTTCGCCTCGCCGTTGGAGAGGGTGATCACCGGCTCGATGCCTCTTGGCGCCGCGGCCTTCAGGTCACCGCCGACAAAATCAATCGCAAAACGACGGGCCCACTTGTCCGGATAGTGCTCGCCAGGCGCCCAGCCTTCCGGGAAGCCGCCCATACCGGTACGGGTTGCCAGCACGCGGGCCAGCGGTGAACGGACCGGTGGCTGCGCGCTCCAGTAGAGGCGGTAGCTGAAGTCAAGTTCATCCCCCGCCTTGATCGCTTTTTCCGGCTGCCAGAAGCAGACGATATTATCCAGCGTCTCGCCGGTGGTCGGGATCTCCATCAGGCTGACCGCGCCCTTGCCCCACTGGTTACGCGGCTCGACCCACAGGCTTGGGCGCTTGTTGTACCAGCCCATAATGTCCTGATAGTGCGAGAAATCGCGGTCGAGCTGCAGCAGGCCAAAACCGCGCGGGTTTTTGTCCTGGAAGGCGTTGAACTGCAGCTTCTGCGGGTTATTCAGCGGACGACATACCCACTCGCCGTTGCCGCGCCACATGGCGAGACGATCGGAGTCGTGAATTTGCGGGTGAATGGTATCGCAGGTCCGCCGCTCGTTGTTGCCGCAGCTGAACATGCTGGTCATCGGCGCGATGCCGAGCTGCTTGATGTCCTTGCGGGCGTAGATGTGGTTCTCCACATCCATGATCACCTGCGTCTCCTGGCAGTTGATGACAAACTTGTAGGCGCCGGTCACACTCGGGCTGTCGAGCAGCGCGTAGACGGTAAAGACGGTGGCGCCCGGCTTGACGGTTTCAAACCAGAACGAGGTAAAGTCCGGGAACTCTTCCGGCGTATCGGTAAAGGTATCCACCGCCAGGCCGCGGGCGGAGAGCCCGTACTGGTAAGTGCTGTCCACCGCGCGGAAGTAGCTCGCGCCGAGGAACGCTACGATATCGCGACGCGCCAGCTCCGGCGCTTTGAAGGCGCGGAACCCGGCGAAGCCGAGGTCGGTCTGCCCGACCAGCTGTTTGGTGTCTACGCCGGCATCGTTGTAGTTAAACAGCTCCGGACGGAAGTGAATTTCACGCGCCTGCTGGCTCTGCGTATCGAGCGAGAACATACGCACCCGGCGACGAAAGCCCATGCCGACGTGGAAGAACTGGATGTCCAGCTTGCGATCTTCGATATTGTTCCACAGCGAGTGCCCGGCATCGTACTGGATGCTGTTATAGGCCTGCGGGGTCAGATTCGCCAGCGTCGGCGGCAGGTCTCGCGGAGCGCCGCCCCAGGGCTGACGGGAGAGATCGTGGGCCATCCCTTGTAACACGGAGAAGTCAAAGCGGCGCGTCAGCCCATCGGCAATGCCTGATTCTTCAGCAAGCGCGGCTTTTGAGAAAAGAGAGGCGACTCCTGACGTTCCGCATACGGCGGCAACTGCCATGGAAGATTTAAGAAAACGTCTGCGGTTCATGCCTGAGAAAGCGTCCTTCTGTTGTGCCAATTGGGAGGCAACGCGACAAACAGATGCGTCGTGAATTTCGCTCACTCTAGACAAAAACGATTAATAATCCAATTGTTGGCGACAGAAAAAGCGTGAAAAAAATATGTCCACCGGACCAGACCGAATTCCCCGCCGGATAAACCGGCGGAGAATGATGCATTATTTGACGCTAACATCGATGCCCGGGAAGTATTTCGCCGCCAGCCGGGTGATGGTGCCGTCGGCGCGCACTTTATCAATCGCGGCATCAAGCTGCTTTTTCGTCGCCTCATCGCCCTTGCGCAGACCGTAGCCAATCCCGCTGCCGAGGATGGTATCGTCAGCCACCGGCTTGCCGATAAAGCCAAAGCCTTTCCCCTGCGGCTTGCTGAGGAAACCGGCCTGCCCGGCGGCGGACATCACCAGCGAAGCGTCGATACGCCCGTTGAGCAGATCGGCCCACGCCATATTCTGATCTTTATAGGAGACCACGCTGACGCCGTGCTTCTCCCAGTGCTCCTTGGCGTAGGTTTCCTGAATCGACCCCTGCAGCACGCCGATGGTTTTCCCCTTCAGCCCTTCCGGGGTCGCCTGCATACCGCTGTCGGCTTTACCGACCAGCTGTGACGGAATGCGGTAGATAGGCTGGGTAAAGTCGATGCTCTTGTACCGCTGCTCGGTAATGTTCATCGCCGAGTTAATGGCGTCGAATTTCTTCGCCACTAGCCCCGGGATCAGCGCATCAAACGAGGTTTCCACCCAGCTGCACTTGAGCTGCGCGGCCTGGCAAATCGCCATCCCCAGATCGATATCGAAGCCTTCCAACTCCCCGGCCGAATTACGGCTTTCGAACGGCGGGTATTCCGCTTCCACGCCGTAGCGTAATTCGCCGGCGGCGAGCGAAGAGAAGGTACAAATCATCCCCAAAGCGAGGGTAAGGGCTTTTATTTTCATCGTGTGGCTCCTCAACGCGGCTTAACGTGACACAGCGCCTGCGCGCCGGCCCGTAACGTGGCTTCATCTTTAGCAAAAGAAAGACGTATCAGTTTGTTATCAGTACCATCCGCGTAAAACGCCGACAGTGGAATAGTGGCGACGCCGTAGTCGACGATCAGCCTCTTCACCATTTCGCTGTCACTTTCGTCGCTGAAATGGCTGTAGTCCGCCAGCATGAAGAAGGAGCCGGCGCTCGGCAACAGGCGGAACGGCGAATCCGCCAGCTGCTGCTTCAGCAGATCGCGCTTTTGCTGATAAAACGCCGCCAGCCCCAGCCAGGATTGCGGGTCGGTCATCTGCTCAGCAAACGCGTACTGCATCGGCGTATCGGCCGAGAACATCAGAAACTGGTGAACCTTGCAGATTTCATCCATCAGCGCCGCCGGCGCAACGCAGTAGCCTACCCGCCAGCCGGTCACGTGGTAGGTTTTGCCGAAGGAAGAGACGATCACGCTGCGCTCTGCCAGCTGCGGATGAGTGGCCATCCCGTGATGCTGCGCCCCGTCGAAGACCACATGCTCATACACCTCATCCGACAAAATAACGATATCGGTATTGCGGGTCAGCGCCGCCAGGCGGGCTAAATCCTCGGCGGAGAGCACCTGGCCGCTGGGATTGTGCGGCGTGTTGATCACGATCATCCGCGTCCGCGGCGTGATGGCGGCGGCGACTTCGTCCCAGTTGATGGTGAAATCGGGCACCGTCAGCTTGATCGCCACCGGCGTGGCGCCCTGCAGGCGCACGATCGGCCCGTAGCTGTCGAACGCCGGTTCGAAATAGATAACCTCATCGCCGGGATGCACCAGCCCGCCGATGGCGGAGTAGAGCCCCTGGCTGGCGCTGGCGGTAATCAGCACTTCGTCGTCAACGTCGTAGCGGGTGCCGTAGAGCGTGGCGATTTTCTCGGCGATACGCTCTTTCAGCACGCGCAGCCCGGTCATCGGCGCATACTGGTTATGCCCTTCGGCCATCGCCCGCGTCACCCCCTCAACCAGCCGGGCATCGCAGGCAAAATTGGGCGCGCCCTGAGAAAGGTTGATCGCGTTATGCTGCGCGGAGAGCTGGCCGATTACGCTAAAAATGGTCGTACCGACATCGGGTAGTTTGGAGCGGGTGGTCACCGGAGAAGTGAGACGCATGGTTAATCCTTTCTCATTATATTTGCATAACCATTCAATCTAAAGGTACCGGCGGCGACAAACGAATTGTTGTCATAGTAGCCATGAGCGTTGATCATGGCTGAGGGAAAAAGAGGGCCAGCCACAGGCTGGCCGCGGCAGGAATTACTTGCTGGTTAAGGTGTTAAAGCTGGTCATCAGATTGCGATAGTCCGGGATGTGGTTAGCAAACAGCGTCCCCAGCCCTTCAACATCATTTCTCCAGTCGCGATGCAGCTCACAGGCGGCGCCAAACCACGACATCAGCTGCACGCCGGCCTGCGACATCCGATCCCATGCCGCATCGCGGGTAATTGGGTTAAAGGTCCCCGAGGCGTCGGTTATCACGAAGACATCGAACCCCTCTTCGATGGCCGACAGCGCCGGAAACGCCACGCACACTTCGGTGACCACCCCGGCGATAATCAGCTGCTTCTTGCCGGTCGCCTTCACCGCCTTGACGAAATCTTCGTTATCCCAGGCGTTAATATTCCCCGGTCGGGCGATATAGGGCGCATCCGGGAACTGCGCCTTCAGCTCGGGCACCAGCGGGCCGTTGGGGCCATTTTCAAAGCTGGTGGTCAGGATGGTTGGCAGGCCGAAGTACTTAGCCATGTCGCCAAGAGCAAGGACGTTGTTCTTGAATTTATCGGGGTCGATATCGCGCACCAGCGACAACAGCCCGGCCTGATGATCGACCAGCAGCACGGCTGCATCACTCTTATCCAGACGAACGTACGGTTTAGCCATGACCTTTTCCTCATATCAACATCGGATGATCCCACCGGAACGAGCGCTCCGGCAGCTGTTTTCACAATAAGGTTGATCATAGTTTAACCGCGGGCCGCTGATTAGCCGTCGAAAGTGCAACGCATTGTCCCATTCCCGGAACGAAGCGTGGCATACTGCCTATGATCAAAATGCATAGCTGGAGACGACATGTCGCGGAGCGCCCTGCCTTTTAATACCGTCGAGACCTTTCTGGTGACCGCCAGACACCTCAACCTGACCCACGCCGCGCGCGAGCTGTGCCTGACCCAGGGCGCGGTGAGCCGCCAGATTGCCGCGCTGGAAGGCTGGTTCGGTTTCCCGCTGTTTGAACGCCACGCGCGCGGGCTACGCCTGTCGCCCCAGGGCAGCGCCCTCTATCCGGAGCTCCAGTCGGCGTTTGGCCGCCTGGTCACCGTCGCCGAACAGGCGCGTCAGCAGCAGACCGTGGTGCGCCTGAAGGCGCCAACCTGCGCCATCCGCTGGCTGGTGCCCAGGCTGGTGGCGATAGAACAGCGCCACCCGGAGCTGCAGATAGCCCTGACCACCACCATCGAACATAGCGTTAACTTCAAAACGGAGCCCTACGACGCGGCGATCGTTTTCGGCACCCATCACAGCGCCGGCGATCTGCTGTTCGACGAGGCGCTGACGCCGGTCATCAGCGGCAGTACGCCCTGCGACGCCCGCCTCGACGGCGCGACGTTTTTACATCCGACGCGGGATAAAACCGACTGGTCGCTGTGGCTGACGCAGTTCTCCCCCGATGCGCCGCTGGCGATGCGCAAAAACCAGCACTTCGATACCATGGATCTGGCGATCACCGCCGCCATGCAGGGGCTGGGGATCGCCATCGCCGACGCGACGCTGGTGGCGGAAGACCTGCGGGTTGGCCGCCTGGTGCGTCCTTTTACCCTGAGCGTGAAAACCGGCGCCAGCTACCGCCTGCTGGTGCGGGCATCGCAGAGCAAAGCCGATGGCCTGGCGCGGTTTCGCGAGGAGCTGGTTAATCCAGCGTCACGTGATGGCGCATCACCCGGCGGAACAGCGCCAGCCGCGCGCGCATAAAGCGGTTCTCCAGCTTAAACCCCACCCTTTTATGCAGCCCGATACGCAGCAGCCGATCGCGACCGCGCCGGCAGGCCAGCCAGCGCACCGGGCCCGGCAGCTCGCTGCAGCCGCTGCCGGCGAGGCGGGCGAAGCTGGCCCAGTAGTTGGCTATCTGCCCGGCAAAGGCTTTATCGCCCTCATCGGCGTAGCCGCGTACCGGCTCGGCGAGCGCGAGGGTATCAAAGACGTAGGGAACCTCGTCCCCGTGCCACGCGCCGTGCGGATAGGTCTCATCCACGGCCTGCGGAACGTAGTCGAACCAGTAGCGCCAGCAGGGCTGTCCGACCCGCTGCTGGGCCTGCATCACCACGTAGCCAAGGGTGGTGAACGCCATGTCCCGGCACACTTCGCGGCCGAGCGCCGCGTCGCCCTTCACGCCGGGGTAGAGCAGCTTAATCAGTCCGAGGCCGAAGCGCCGCTCGCGGCGCAGCTTCTGGATCTGCCCGGCGATATCAACGCCGAAGACCGCCATCACGCTGGCCTCGTCGCTGTTCGAGCCGATCATCACCGGCATGGGATGCTGACGGCCGGCGAAGAAGGTCTCCAGCATCGGCTGCGGCAGCACCGCATCGCCGACGATGGGGGCCGGGCCAATGCTCAGCGGCGCGGTCAGCGCCCAGAAGGCGTCGGCGGGGATCGCCCGCAGCTGCTCAGCGCTGGCGTCCGGCAGCGAAAAATGCTCCGCCAGCAGCCGCCCTTTCTCCAGCGCCCTGGCGCGCGGAAGATCCGGTAGCGTATAGCCGCTTTGGACGATTGCTTTATGGAATAATCCTTTGGCCTTCGGCGAGACCATCAGCGACAGCACGCTGCGCGCGCCGGCCGATTCGCCAAACAGGGTGACGTTTGCCGCATCCCCGCCGAAGGCGTGAATGTTTTCCTGCACCCACTGCAGGGCGGCAATTTGATCGAGCAGCGCAAAGTTATATACCCGCTCGCCCTCCTCGCCCTCCAGCGCCGGGTGCGCGAAGAAGCCGAGATGCCCCAGCCGGTAGTTCACCGTCACCACCACGACGTCCCGACCCGCCAGCGCCTGCCCGTCGTACGGCGGCAGGCTGCCGGCGCCGATGGTAAAGCCCCCGCCGTGCAGCCAGACCATCACCGGCAGCGGCTGGGTGCGGGCGGCAGGTGCCCAGACGTTGAGATAGAGGCAGTCTTCCGAGAAGCGCCCGGGATCGCCGCCCCCCAGCTCGCGGCAGTACTCAATGTCCTGCCAGCTGGCGGCGGAGAAGGCGTCGGCCCGGCGGACGCCCTGCCAGCGCGCCGGCGGGCGCGGGGCGCGCCAGCGCAGTTCGCCAACCGGCGGCGCGGCGAAGGGGATGCCGCGCCAGATGTGGATCCCCTGCTCGGCGCTCCCGGATAACGTGCCCTGGCGGGTTTTCACCAGCGGCGTAGACGGATTCTGCATGACCTGCTTCCTTTTACGGTTTATGCCAGCAGAGTACCGGTTTCAGAGCAGACCGCAACGCCGTTTACTGCGTTCCTCCGCCTGCTGATAGAGCGCAAACTCGTCGAGCACCGGGCAGCCGAGGGCCGTTTCGAAGGCGTCGCGGCTGGCGTTGCCGTGGCTGCGGGCCTGGGTTTCGTTCCCCAAATTAGACTGGAAAATTCCCGCCGCGCTCACCGGCAAAAAGTCTTCATAAATAATCGGCTGGGCAATCAGCCAGCCGCGCTCAATCAGCGGCTGCGGATCGTCGCCGGGGCCGAAAGCCTGGCGATGGGCTTCTCCCGCCGGCATCAGCCGATAGCGGAACCAGGCCAACCCCTGCTGGCGCAGCAGAAACTCGCTGTCCGGAAACTGGCTGAACACGTCCTGCAGGTGGCGCTGATGCTGGAGGTTGTCTTTGCCAACCCCGGCCTCGTTCAGCAGGCGATCGTACAGCGCCCGCCCCTTCGGCGTCAGCGCGATCCCGCGCTGCTCGATTTCGCCAAAACGCGCACTGTGAGTGCCTTTATGCTCCCCGGCGAAGATCACCGGCTCCTCCAGCGCCTTAAAGCTGGTCTGGCGCAGCAGGATCGGCACCTCCCGGCGCGGCGGGCCTTCAATCAGCGCCTTCGGCACGATACCGCACTCCGGCATCAGGGCCTGAACCCGGTCGATATCCAGCGTGCGCGGCGTCAGGTGATTGATATGGCAGCCCGGGAAGCAGACCACATCGGCAATCAGCCGGTGCTCGTTCTGCAAGGCGTGATAGGTTTCATCATCTACCGTGGCGTGGCTGTGCCAGCGGAAGGTCTCTAACGCCTCGCGAACGAACTCCCGCGCTTCAGCGGGCGTGAAGGCGCCGCTCTCTTCGTGCTGCGTAATCAGCTCCCGACAGCGCGGGGTAAAAATGTCGCGCTTAGCCAGAATCTCCGCCGCCCGCTGGCGCAGCTCGACGCTGGCGATCAGCTCGAGGCGCAGCAGCGAGGTGAAAATACGGAATGGGTTGCGCACCAGGGCGGCGTCGTCAACGGGGCGAAAGGCGGTGGAATGAACCGGCACCCCGGCCTGGGAGAGATCGTAATAGCTCACGGGGAACATCCCCATGATGGCAAACATACGGCGCAGCGTCGCCAGCTCTTCGGCAGTGCCGACGCGGATTGCGCCGTGGCGCTCAACGTTCAGCCGGGCCAGCTCATCGGCGTTCGCCAGCTGCTCATGCAGCCTGGGGTTGTTCTCCAGCACCGCCAGATTGACGTCAGCGACCAGTTCGAGGAGCGTCCCGTACTGCGGAACTTCCTGCTGATACATCGCCGACATAGCCTGTGAAAATTGTTCCCGAATCTCATCAGCCGTGATGGTGTTCGCCATGATGTCTTACCTCCAGTGAATACTTCCTGGAGTGTAGAGAAGGCCTCCCGCGCCAGCAGGAAGAATTTACAAACTGTGATGCGGGTAACCTGCCCCTGCCCTTTGTCCGGCGCGGGACATAACCCTAAGTTATGGAATAGAACCTTTAATTTCACTTTAAATTAACAAAACATTTACACACACTGTTTCTGGCGACATTAAAACAACAAGCCCTGTACCGAATAAAACGGAGTACGTACCCTATGAACGATAAATGGTCCCCGCGCGAGGTGGTTCATCGCGACTATAACAGCCATCCTCCCGCTTACGCCCCTGGCTACAAAACCAGCGTTCTGCGCTCGCCGCGCAATGCGCTGATCTCCCTGCAGAACTCGCTTTCTGAAATTACCGGCCCGGTGTTCAGCCACGATGACCTCGGACCGCTGGATAACGACCTTATCCTTAACTACGCCAAAGAAGGCCTGCCGATCGGCGAGCGTATCATCGTCCACGGCTACGTTCGCGACGGCTTTGGCCGGCCGATGAAGAACACTCTGGTGGAGGTCTGGCAGGCCAACGCCGGCGGCCGCTACCGGCATAAAAAGGATAGCTATCTGGCGCCCATTGACCCCAACTTTGGCGGCTGTGGCCGGGTACTGACCGATGAAAACGGCTACTACTGTTTTCGCACCATCAAGCCGGGCCCCTACCCGTGGCGCAATCAGGTCAGCGACTGGCGTCCGGCGCATATTCACTTTTCCCTCTCCGGGGACGCGTGGGCGCAGCGCCTGATCACCCAGATGTATTTTGAAGGCGACCCGCTGATTAAGCAGTGCCCGATCGTCAAAACCATCAATAACGACGATGCCGTTCGCACCTTAATTGCCGAGCTGGATACCCATGCCGCCGTGCCGCTGGACTGCCTGGCGTACCGCTTTGACCTGGTGCTGCGCGGCCACCGCGCGACGCTATTTGAAAACCGCACTCAGGGGGCCGCCCGATGAAAGACTATTTACCCGAAACCGCCTCGCAAACCGCCGGCCCCTACGTTCATATCGGACTGGCGCCGGATGCCGCGGGCTTCCACATTTTCGAGAATAACTTTGGCCCGCGGCTCACCGCTGCGGATACCGAAGGCGAGCGTATTACCATTGAGGGGCGGGTTATTGACGGCTCCGGCACGCCGGTGCGCGACGTGCTGCTGGAGATCTGGCAGGCCAACGCCGCCGGGCGCTACGCGCACCCCGACGACCGGCAGGCCGGCAAACAGCGCGACCCGGTGTTTCGCGGTTGGGGCCGCAGCTGCTCCGACTTCGACACCGGGATCTGGCGCTTTGAAACCATCAAGCCGGGCGCGGTTGTCGGCCGCGACGGCCGGATGATGGCGCCGCACGTCAACCTGTGGGTGGTGGCGCGGGGGATCAACATCGGCCTGAATACGCGGATGTACTTTGCCGACGAAGAGGAGGCTAACCGGGCCGATCCGGTGCTCAATCTGATCGAGTGGGAGGTTCGCCGTCAGACGCTGATTGCCCGGCGCGAAGTACGCGGCGGCGAAATTGTCTATCGGTTCGATATTCATCTGCAGGGCGAGAACGAAACCGTCTTTTTCGATCTTTGAGGTCATTGCGCCCCCGACATGCCCCGGTTCTACCCGGGGCATCGGATTTTTGGCGTCAGGTAAAATTATTTGTAATATAACAAGAGTAAATGTTAATAATATTTTGCCATTGGGTTATCAAATTTAAACAATATCGCTTGTCACCCATACCGCTCTGTTTTTAGTATCAATTATGGAAAAAAACGCTCTCTTTAGTCAGCGCATTCGCTTGCGCCATCTACACACCTTCGTGGCCGTCGCTCAACAGGGAACGCTGGGGCGCGCGGCTGAAACACTTAATCTTAGTCAACCCGCTTTATCAAAAACGCTCAACGAGCTGGAGCAGCTGACCGGAACGCGGCTTTTTGAGCGCGGACGGCTGGGCGCGCAGCTGACGCTGGTTGGGGAGCAGTTTCTCACCCACGCGGTGAAGGTCCTCGACGCGCTCAATACCGCGGGTCAGGCGCTCAACCGCAAAGAGGGGATGAACCCCGACGTAGTGCGTATCGGCGCGCTGCCGACCGCCGCGCTCGGCATTCTGCCAACGGTAATCGGCCAGTTTCACCAGCAGCAGAAAGATATCACTCTGCAGGTCGCCACCATGAATAACACCATGCTGCTGGCGGGTCTGAAATCGGGGGAGATCGATATCGGCATCGGGCGCATGTCCGACCCGGAGCTGATGAGCGGACTCAACTATGAGCTGCTGTTTCTGGAGTCCCTGAAGCTGGTGGTTCGCCCCGGCCACCCGCTGCTGCAGGAGACGGTGACGCTCAGTCGGGTGATGGACTGGCCGGTCGTCGTTTCACCAAAGGGGACCATCCCCCGCCAGAATGCCGAAACGCTGCTGCAAAGCCAGGGATGTAAAATTCCCGCGGGCTGCATAGAAACGCTCTCGGCTTCGCTATCGCGCCAGCTGACCGTCGATTACGACTATATCTGGTTCGTCCCCTCCGGGGCGGTGAAGGACGATCTGCGGCGCGGCCTGCTCAGCTCCCTGCCGGTACCGACCCAGGGCGCCGGGGAGCCGATCGGTATTCTGACCCGGGTTGATGCCACCCTCACCTCCGGCGCGCAGACCCTACTCAGCGCGATTCGAAAATCGATGCCCGCCTGAGCCTCAATTCCGGACGGAGCGCCGCCTCCCGGCGCCTCTTGCGGGCAAACCTGTGCCCCCTTCCGGCATCCGTAGCCTCCCGGCCGCTCCCGGTTTGACTCCCGCCAGGCCCGGCGGCGCCCGAGCGCGGATAACGCCGCTTGCTTAGCAGCGTAATCAATTAGTGCGAAATTATTTATTAACAATTGCGCAAACTTCAGTAACAGATTTATCATTGCCACGATTTCACCATAAGGTTCACATGAAATAAAAATTAGCGAAAAACCCTCTTTCATGAAGCCATTTATCGCTTCACTCAAAAGACACACATTTATTTTTTGATTCATTTGGTTCACACCTGAGAACGGGTGGTTAAGGAGACAACATGACAACGGGTCACGCGCCACGAGGATTCCCCCGGATCCTGAAGTGGCTTCTCGCCGGGCTGATGCTGATAATCGGCCTGGCCATCGGTATTCCTGGCATAAAGCTCGCCACGCTCGGCGGCAGCCTCTATTTCAGCCTGATGGGGCTGGCGATGGTTATCGCCTCCGTACTCATCTTCCGCAACCGTCGCAGCGGCATCCTGCTGTACGCGCTGGCGTTTGTCGCGTCCATTATTTGGGCCATCAGCGATGCCGGATGGACCTACTGGCCGCTGTTCTCGCGCCTGTTTGTCTTCGGCGCGTTGGCGCTTCTTTCGGCCCTCGTCTGGCCTTACTTCTCGGCTAAAGCGACCGCCAAAGGCCCGGCCTTTGGCCTCGCCGCAGCGCTGGCCGTGGTGCTGGCCGTCAGCTTCGGCTGGATGTTCAGGGCACAGCCGCTGGTGAGCGCCACCGAAGAGGTGCCGGTTAAGCCGGTTGCCGCCGGCGAACAGCAGAAAAACTGGGAGCACTGGGGCAATACTACCCACGGCGATCGCTTCGCCGCGCTGGATCAGATTAATAAGCACAACGTGAATCAGTTGCAGGTGGCGTGGGTCGCCCACACCGGGGATATTCCGCAGAGCAACGGCTCCGGCGCGGAAGACCAGAACACCCCGCTGCAAATCGGCGATACGCTGTACGTTTGCACCCCTTACAGCAAGGTGCTGGCGCTGGACGTTGATAGCGGCAAGGAAAAATGGCGCTACGATTCAAAAGCCAGCGCGCCAAACTGGCAGCGCTGCCGCGGACTCGGCTATTACGCGGACGGTGTGGCCCAATCGGCCCCGGCGGCTGACGTTCAGCCCGCCGCCTGCTCCCGTCGCCTGTTTCTGCCGACAACCGACGCGCGCCTGATCGCCATCGACGCCGATAGCGGCAAACCCTGTGAAGCCTTTGGTGAACACGGCGTCGTCGATCTGAGCGTTGGGATGGGTGAAATCAAAGCGGGCTACTACCAGCAGACCTCGACGCCTCTGGTGGCGGGGAACGTGGTGGTGGTCGGCGGCCGCGTGGCGGATAACTTCTCCACCGGCGAGCCTCCGGGCGTGGTGCGCGCCTACGACGTCCACAGCGGCAAGCTGGCGTGGGCGTGGGATCCGGGTAACCCGAGCCTGACCGGTCTGCCGCCGGAGGGCCAAACCTACACGCGCGGTACGCCTAACGTCTGGTCAGCCATGTCTTATGATGCGAAGCTGAATCTGATTTATCTGCCGACCGGCAACGCCACGCCGGACTTCTTTGGCGGCAAGCGCACCGCACTTGACGATAAGTACAGCTCGTCGATCGTGGCCGTCGATGCGACTACCGGCCGGGTACGCTGGCACTACCAGACAACCCATCACGATCTGTGGGACTTCGACCTGCCGTCACAGCCGCTGCTGTACGACCTGCCGGATGGCAAAGGCGGGACCACCCCGGTGCTGGTACAGACCAGCAAGCAGGGCATGATCTTTATGCTCAACCGCGAAACCGGTGAGCCGGTTGCCAAAGTGGAGGAGCGTCCGGTTCCGCAGGGCAACGTGGCGGGCGAGCGCTATTCGCCAACCCAGCCCTACTCCGTCGGCATGCCGATGATCGGTAACGAAACGCTGAAAGAGTCGGATATGTGGGGCGCCACGCCGGTCGATCTGCTGATCTGCCGCATTGCCTTTAAATCCATGCGCCATGAGGGTATTTTCACCCCACCGGGCGAAGATCGTTCATTGCAGTACCCGGGCTCGCTGGGCGGCATGAACTGGGGCAGCGTATCGGTCGACCCGAATAACGGCCTGATGTTCGTCAACGATATGCGTCTCGGCCTGGCAAACTATATGGTGCCGCGCGCCAAAGTGGCAAAAGACGCCAGCGGGATTGAGATGGGTATCGTGCCGATGGAAGGTACGCCGTTTGGCGCAATGCGCGAACGTTTCCTGTCGCCGCTGGGCATTCCGTGCCAGAAGCCGCCGTTCGGTACGATGTCGGCGGTGGATCTGAAAAGCGGGAAGCTGGTGTGGCAGGTGCCGGTCGGCACCGTTGAGGATACCGGCCCGCTGGGGATTCGGATGCATATGCCAATTCCAATCGGCATGCCGACCCTCGGCGCATCGCTCTCTACTCAGTCCGGCCTGCTGTTCTTCGCCGGTACCCAGGACTTCTACCTGCGGGCGTTTGATACCGCCAGCGGTAAGGAAATCTGGAAATCCCGTCTGCCGGTCGGCAGCCAGTCCGGTCCGATGACCTACGTTTCGCCGAAAACCGGCAAGCAGTACATCATCATCAACGCTGGCGGCGCTCGCCAGTCGCCGGACCGCGGCGATTACATCATCGCCTACGCGCTCCCCGAGCAGAAGTAAGTCTCAGGGCCCTAAACGGGGCCCTTGATTGCTGGCAAATGCGTTCTTCTGTCATCGCCCGGCGGCGCTACGCTTGCACGGGCCTACAGGAAACCACGGTTTTCGTAGGTCGGGTAAGGCGCCAGCCGCCACCCGACAAACAGCCAGCAAAATAGCAAAACTGTTTTCTCGCCATCCTACGGGCCTCTTACAGGGCCCTTTCTTTATTCAGCCATGTTATTATTGCGAATGGTTATCAATAAGAACAACTGAACAAGGATAATGGATGAAACCTTCAACCTGCCGCCTGCTTGCGGGCACCATTATGTCGATAATGGCTGCATCGGCTCAGGCGTTGAAGGCTCCAGAGGTGGACCTGCGCAATCCGACGATATGGGAAGAAAAAACCGTGAATCCGCTCGCCGATAAACAACAGCCCTGCGAAGTGTTCAGCGGGCCAAACTGCTCGGTGTGGGAAGATGAAAAATCGGATATCCAACGTGAACGGGAGCGACGAGAACAGCGGCGGTGGCAAAACGGTTATGAAAACCTGCGGCGGGAGTAATTCTGCTTTAGCGATAACCCGGGCATGCCCGGGTTATTATTTTTACCGAAAGATCAATTCTCGCCGAAATGAATCACGGTGCGAATGGATTTACCTTCATGCATCAGATCGAATGCTTCGTTGATCTGATCCAGCGGCATACGGTGGGTGATAAACGGGTCGAGGCGAATTTTGCCCGCCATCGCGTCTTCAACCATGCCCGGCAGCTGGGTGCGCCCCTTCACGCCGCCGAATGCGGAACCGCGCCATACGCGACCGGTTACCAGCTGGAACGGCCGGGTTTTAATCTCCTGGCCCGCACCGGCCACGCCGATAATCACGCTCTCGCCCCAGCCTTTATGGCAGCACTCCAGCGCCGAACGCATGACGTTGACGTTGCCGATACACTCAAAGCTGAAGTCCACGCCGCCGTCGGTCAGCTCAACGATGACGTCCTGTACCGGCTTTTCGTAATCACGCGGATTGATAAAGTCGGTTGCGCCCATCTCTTTAGCGAGGGTGAACTTATCCGGATTGGTATCAACCGCCAAAATACGCCCGGCTTTCGCCTGTACCGCGCCCTGAATCACCGCCAGACCGATGCCACCGAGGCCAAATACCGCCACCGTATCACCCTCTTTTACCTTCGCGGTGTTGTGAACCGCACCGATCCCGGTGGTCACGCCGCAGCCCAGCAGGCAGACTTTCTCCAGCGGCGCCTGAGGGTTAACTTTCGCCAGCGAAATCTCCGCACACACGGTGTATTCGCTGAAGGTGCTGGTGCCCATATAGTGATAAATCGGCTCGCCGTTGTAGGAAAAACGGGTGGTGCCATCCGGCATCAGGCCTTTGCCCTGGGTGGCGCGAACCGCCTGGCAGAGGTTGGTTTTGCCGGATTTACAGAATTTGCACTCGCCGCACTCGGCGGTGTACAGCGGAATAACGTGGTCGCCCGGCTGCAGGCTGGTCACCCCTTCGCCAACTTCAACGACAATGCCGCCTCCTTCATGCCCCAGCACCGCCGGGAACACGCCTTCCGGATCGTCGCCGGAAAGGGTAAAGGCATCGGTATGGCAGACGCCGGTGTGGGTGATTTTGACCAGCACTTCGCCTTTTTTCGGCGGCGCGACGTCAATCTCAACGATCTTCAGCGGCTGGCCCGGGCCAAACGCGACTGCTGCACGTGATTTCATAAGAGTCTCTTCCTTCGTCGTGATTTATTTTAAGTAGGATCGTAGCAGATGGCCAACTTCCGCCATTCTTATCGCTCTCTGGTCGGGGGTGGTTTCGCCGCTTACCAGCTCATCCTGGAGATGAATTTCCACCATCTCCCCCATCAAACCGTTGGTTGCGCCGCGAATTGAGGCAATCTGCTGCAGGATTGTCATACAGGACTCGCCGGACTCCAGCGCGCGCTCAAGCGCCTCGACCTGCCCGCGAATACGGCGCACGCGGCTCAGGGCGCGTTTTTTGTCTTCAGGTGAATGTGGCACGGTGACGCCCTCCATATCATATAGGGGGGTATACTATATTTAATTACGCCAGCTGGCAAATTGAAACGCCGCTTTAACCGTAGCACAGCGGCGCCGTTTTGGGCTCAGTTCAGCTCCAGCGCCATATCCACACAGCGCAAATCGGCGTTAGCCAGCTTTGATGGCAGCCATTTTTCACCGAGCGCGGCAAAGCCGTGACGCAGATAGAAACCGGCGGCGTTGGGCGTGGCTTCCAGAGTGATCCGCGTCAGCCCCCGGCGGCGCGCTTCGGCGATTATCGCCGTCACGATAAGCCCGGCGTAGCCCTTACCGAAGCACTCCGGGCGGGTAAAAATCGCCTCGACGCTGCCAGCACGCAGGTCGAGATAGCCGGTGGCGGCCGTTCGCCCGCCCTCCTCTTCAACCACGTAAAAGGGGTTGTCGCGCACCGCATGACGATAGCCTTCCGGCATCATCTCCGGCGTCCAGGCCCGCAGAACCTCAGCCTCATAGCTTTCACGACAGCCGTGGCGTATCGCCTGATTGCGGATCTCCCATAGCGTCGGCGCTTCGTCCGGCGCGGCAAGTCTGACTCTCATCTTTATCCCCTCTTCCTGTTGGTGCGATCAGATGTATCACAGTCTGCGGCAAAAGAGATAAAAAAAACCCGCACGAGGCGGGGTCTGAAGGTAGAGAGCCAACGGGCGCTAGCGCCTGCGCGGCATCATGCGCAGCAGCGTATTGTCTTTCCACAAATAGTGATGCATCAGCGCCGCCAGCGCATGGAGGCCAACGACAAAGTAGCCGGTATTCGCCAGCAGGCTGTGTACGCCCTTCAACGTGTCCACCAGCTCAAAATTACTTTGCGCCGCATAGGGCATCGTCAGGCCAAACGCATACCACGGGTTACCGCGGTTATACATCATGACCATGCCGACGATCGGCAAGGCGATAAACAGCAGATAGATAACCAGATGCCCGAGGTGCGCGAAGCCGGTCATCATCGGCGATGGCTTCGGCACAATCGGCGGTGCGGGCGACTTCAGACGCACCAGCAGTCGTACCACCATCAGTACGCAGATGGAAATGCCGCAGGAGACGTGGATCATATTAATCAGCGGCCGGTCGCTGCGGGGGAAAAAGCCCCGTAGCTCCATGGCGGCATAGGCACCAACCACTAATAAAAATACCAGCCAGTGGATGCCTATCTGCAGGCCGGAGTATTTATCGCGCATGGAAAACCCTTAACAAAACTGTGATTCCGACAACATAACGGCCTTTTATTAAAAATTCATTAACTTTTACGTACTTATAAGAAACAATCGCGGGGAATCATTCGTTTATTGGCAATACAAGGCGTTAGGTTGTGCAGCTAACGGACAATAGCGCACGTTTACGGCCTTTTTAACGCCCCAAAAATCGCCCCAACCCCCCCCTAAAATACGGCATGTTTTCTCCATTAAATTGACGCGTTCCAGGTAGGTTTTATGTTTGAACACAGAACTTCACTCGAAGTGAAATCACGATATTTATCCATCATCAGGCATGAACGTCTGTGCAACTCTCTTAGCCAGCCTATTTCCTCTACTTAAGGCGCATTCACATTTTACTGCGGGGAAATCATGTGTGGACGCTTTGCTCAATCACAAACCAGAGAGGAATATCTGGCTTATCTGGCAGAAGAGGCCGAGCGGGATATTTAGTGTATGGTCTGCCGATAATAATTACTTTGGATCAGCTGACAGAAGATGGTGATTGGCCTGGCTGGATTATTAGCGTGTATGAAGGTGTAGTGGATCGGTAATTCAGGACACCTCGAAATCCTGTTAATGTTAAAACAGTGAACATGAGGTGATGCATGATCAAAACTCGTCGGACTAAACGCACATTTTCCCCGGAGTTCAAACTCGAAGCTATCGAACAGGTTGTTAAATACCAGCGAGATGCACGGGAAGTTATCGCGCTAATCACACGGCTGAAAGCAAAGTGGCCTGTGCAGGTTCTTTGTCATTTATTCGGTATTCACCGTAGCGTTTATTACGCGCAGGTGAAGCATCCGGTTAATGTGCAAAGAATTGAATTGCGAAGCCGGGTGAGAGCATTCCATGCTCTCAGTCGTGGCGCTGCAGGGAGTCGGGCAATCAGCCAGATGTTACGCCAGAGTGGCGTTGATGCAGGCCGGTGGCTGGCGCGACGACTGATGCAGGAATGCGGGCTGACCAGTCACCAGCCTGTTAAACATCGCTACCGGGTAAATGCAGACAACATTCGCCGATGGAAAAAGTCTTTCGCAGCCTTAAAAGTGAATGGCTACCGAAAGGCGGCTATGGTGATTTTAGTCATGCAGTACGCGATATAAACCAGTGGATAAATGGTTATTACAACGTTTACCGTCCTCATACGAACAATGGTGGATTACCGCCTTGCGTGCATGAAGAAAAGTGGAAGCAGGTTATTCCGGTGTCCTGAATTTGAGATCCACTACAGAGCGGCAGAAGCGGCTTATGTTCTGCGCTAAAAAACTGATAAAATGCGCAAAATTTTTGAGATACGTGAAAACTTATGCCAGGAAAAAAACTGCATCTGCGCACTCTTATGCTGATGTTGTCCGTCGGAGGGATCCTGCTGACATCAATGTTGCTGCTCAGCGCCCTGACGCTTTTCCAGAAGGGCAATATAGAGAACCGGCTGCTTGAGAACAACCTCGCTTACGCCCGTAAGCTGGCGGATACCACCGACCGCTACCTGGTGACGGCGCAGCGGGAGCTCGCCTACAGCGCCGGACAAATAAAAACCCTTAACAACTCCCACCAGCTGCAAAATGAAGCTGACCGGCTGCGGCTGCAGTCCGGCTTTTTCAACTCGGTGGTTATCGTCAATTCCGACGCCGTTATTGCCGCCGCCTCCCCGGAGAGCCTCAAGCTGGTGGGAATAAAGCTGCACTCGAATGCCAGCCGACAGGCCATTACCTCAAAGAAGCTCTTTATCTCTGAACCTTTCATCTCGGCGGCGGGTAACTACGTGGTGTTTGTCTCTCAGCCATTATTTAGCCCCGGCGGCGACTATCTCGGCTATATCGGCGGCAGCATCTACCTGCAAAAAGAGAGCATGCTCAGTGATATTCTCAGCATGCATTTCTATGAAAATACGACGGACGTCAGCGTTATCGATAATGACGGAAAAATCATCTTTAATCGCAATCCGGCGCGCGTGGGAGGCGAGTTTAGCTCTACTCCAGGCCTGCAGGAGCAGATTATTAACGCGCAGAACGGCCACTTTTTTGGCGATGACAAAAGCACAGACAGCCTGGTGGGCTACGCCAGCCTGAAACAGGCCGACTGGAAGATTATCATCTCGGGGGCGTCGGAAAGCGTATCGCGTATATTAATGCAGACGGTGGTTAACGCCTTCTGGTTCACGCTCGCAATTATCATCCTTACGGTAACAACCGTAACGATTTTTGCCGCCATCATTTCGGCACCGCTGGAGAAACTCGCCGAATTCACCCGCGCGGAAAACAACGAGTCCACGCTCAAAAAGCTGGCCAACATTAACGTCTGGTATAAGGAAGCGGAGCGCCTTAAAGAGGCGTTCAGCCTACATCTGCAAGTAATGGCCCGGCGGGTCAACGCCCTCAGCGATGAAACGATGACGGACCCCCTTACCGGACTCTATAACCGCAAAGGGTTTAGCACCCTGCTAAAACAGTCCTCCCAGTCCGCCGAGCGCTGCGTCATTGCGATTGATATCGACCATTTCAAAAAGATTAACGATCTGCACGGCCATGACGGCGGGGACGCGGTGCTGGTCACGTTCAGCGAGAAGCTGCGCAACCTCTGCGCCGACGGGCAGGTTGCCTGCCGGTTTGGCGGCGAGGAGTTTGTCGTATTCCTCCCGGATGCCGGCCTGACCGCGGCGGCCGAAGTGGCGGAACGCATCCGGGTGGAGATCGAGAATGCCGATTTCCCCCACGCCGAAAGGGTGACCATCTCCCTCGGCGTTGCCGGGTTCAGCGATAGCGAAAACGACGTTTACAGCGTCCTGCGCAGAGCTGATTTGGCGCTCTATGAAGCCAAACGCTCCGGCCGCAACGCCGTGGTCATCGCCGATGCCGGAGGCTTTTCCCGCATCTGAACGGGCACGAATTACTGCGCAATGCAGGTGCCATAATGCTGAGAGCCGAAAATACCTCCCGGCATAACCGTATTGCGGCTATGCACCGAATCACCGCTGCGCGTCATTGTCGTCACGGTGACGTTGCCCACCTCTGAGGTTTCAATAAAGGACATGCCATCGACGCCATTAGGCACGATGGCTACCTCGGCCGAACCGACGTTTCCGGCGATATAGGCCTTATTCGTTCCGCTATCGATAATAAACGTAAATACCAGCGGATTTTTAGCCGCATGATTGCCGCTCTGGTCGCTATAGGTCGGATAAGAGCACTTAACCGACGTTGTTTTCGCCGCTGCCGCAAACGATATGCCACACAGCGCCAATGCGGCCAAAATACAGCCGCCCGATATATTCATTGCTCATCCCTTTTATTGATAACCCCACCCGCGGCGGATAAAGCGATCGTACCGCACTAATCAGCCGTCCGGCCGCGCCATTTCTTATGCGCTATGGCGATTTTTTCTGTCACAACCGAATCGACAACGCCCTCTTCAAATCTTCGCGCGTTGGCGAATGTTAAATCCTGTGCCGCCTTTTCTTCCTGCTCCCTCAATGACGGGGCGTTCAACGCCCCGCTCTTCAGCAGCCGCAGCTTTATTGCCAGCTGCCGTTTAGCCTCCGCTCTGTTACGGGGCGGGATCTTCAGCGCCTCGATATCCGCCTGAAGTTCAGGCTTCATGGGGGGCGTTTTTCCTGCCGCAATCAGCCGTCCGATCCTACGCTTTTTTGACATCGCTTTGATCCTTAATCAGCTTCGCGGACGCCATCTATTCAGATTATCCGAGATAATGCCCCTCCTGAGGCCCGCGACGCCAGGCCTAATTCATTCATCATGCAAATACATCCCTCAGCATTCACAGCCACCATCACACCGCCAACATATGGAATGATTAGCGCCCACTTTTCAGGAGGCGTTATGTCAGCTTACTCTTCATCTTTACCCCATTGCTCTGCTTGCAGCTCAGCGTTAACCGCGGCAATCCCCTGGGGAGATTTTCATATTTTAACCTGCCCCAATCATGGAACCTTCACCGTAACGGATACCGCCGTGGCCATGGCAAACGCCAGCCAGAAGCACAGAACCGCTCTGGCGCTAAAAGTGGCGGAAGGGAGCGGTGTGGGAAGCGCGGCGATGATTTGGTCAGGCGATCTGGAGAGCGCCTGAGCCCGGCAGGATCAGGCCCGCAAACCCGCTTTTAGCAGCCTGCTTGCGCCCTCTACGCGATGAGCAAACGCATTAATGTTTCTGTCGCGTTTTTTCAAAAGCTTAGCCGCCCGGTCGATTTTGCGGGTTGCCCAAACCGGCCGACTGGAGTATGCCTGTATGAGTTTTACCCTCTAACCGACTCACCAGGAGATTTTCCATGAGCAAGCTTGGAATTAATGGCTTTGGTCGTATCGGACGTCTGGTATTACGCCGTTTATTGGAAGTTAACAGCCCGCTGGAGGTCGTGGCCATTAACGACCTCACCTCACCAAAAGTGCTGGCCTATCTGCTAAAACATGACTCTAACTACGGTCCCTTTCCGTGGAGCGTGGACTTCACCGACGACGCCCTGATCGTTAACGGTAAGAGCATCACCGTCTACGCGGAGAAAGAGGCCCGGAACATTCCGTGGGAAAGCGCGGGCGCGGAGCTTATCGTTGAGTGCACCGGCTTCTATACCTCGACGGAAAAAGCCCAGGCCCACCTCAGCGCCGGGGCGAAAAAGGTCCTGATCTCCGCCCCCGCCGGGGAGATGAAAACCATCGTCTACAGCGTCAATGACGACACCCTCACCGCGGACGACACCATTATCTCCGTCGCCTCCTGCACCACCAACTGCCTGGCACCGATGGCGAAAGTGCTCCACGATGCGTTCGGCATCAGGCTCGGCACGATGACCACCATTCACGCCTACACCGGCACCCAGTCGCTGGTGGACGGCCCGCGCGGCAAGGATTTACGCGCCTCGCGCGCGGCGGCGGAAAACATCATCCCGCACACCACCGGGGCGGCGAAGGCGATTGGTCTGGTGATTCCCGAGCTCAGCGGCAGGCTGAAAGGCCACGCCCAGCGCGTGCCGACCAAAACCGGGTCGGTCACCGAGCTGGTGTCGATTCTTGAGAAAAAGGTCACCGCCGAAGAGGTCAATCAGGCGATGAAGAACGCGGCGGCGAATAATGAATCCTTCGGCTATACCGAAGAGGAGATCGTCTCGTCCGACGTGATTGGCAGCCATTTTGGTTCGATTTACGACGCCACCCAGCTTGAAATCGCCGAGGCCGGCGACGTTCAGCTGGTCAAAACCGTGGCGTGGTACGACAACGAATACGGCTTCGTCACCCAGCTCATCCGCGTGCTGGATAAGTTTGCAAAATAGGTTGTAACCGCAGCGGATAGCCCTCGGCTATCCGCTTTTCATCCGCGGCTCAGGCCTGCAAATAGACCACCTGGGTCTGCAGGTACTCGTTCAGACCGTGGCGGCCGTCGGCACCGCCGATACCCGATTTGCGCCAGCCCGCATGAAATCCCTGCATGGCTTCAAAGTTCTCGCGGTTAACGTAGGTTTCACCGAACTTCAGCCCCTTAATCGCCTTCATTGCCACGTTCAGGTCGCGCGTATAGATGGACGACGTCAGGCCGTAGTCGCTGTCGTTAGCCATCGCCAGCGCCTCCTCAAGCGTGTCAAACGCCACCACCGGCAGCACCGGGCCAAAGGTTTCTTCGTGGACAATATCCATATCCTGGCGCACGTCCAGCAGCAGCGTCGGCGGGTAAAAATAGCCGCGACCGCCGGTTGCTTTGCCGCCAAGCGCCAGGCGCGCGCCCTGAGCCAGCGCTTTGGCTACCTTCTGCTCGACCCGCTCCAGGGCGGCGGCGTTGATCAGCGGCCCCATGGCGATATCATCCCTCTGCGCCGGGTCGCCAAACTGCACCGCTTTCAGCGCTTCGCCGAGGCGGTTAACGAAGCGATCGTAGATCCCCTTCTGGACGTAAACGCGCTCGACGCAGTTGCATACCTGCCCGCTGTTAATCACCCGCGAATCGACGACCGCCCGCACCGCCAGCTCGAGGTCGGCGTCGTCCATCACAATCGCCGGCGCCTTGCCGCCCAGCTCGAGGGACACTTTGGTGATGTTTTTCGCCGCGGCGGCCATGATTTTTTCACCCGCGCCCACGCTTCCGGTCATGCTGACCATCGCCACTTTCGGGTTCGCCGCCAGCTCCTGACCAACGGTCTCCCCGCGGCCCAGCACGAGGTTAAACACCCCTTTCGGCAGGCCGATATCATCGACAATCTGCGCAAAAACGATGGCGTTATTGGGGGTGAACTCGCTCGGTTTGATCACCATCGTGTTGCCGGTCAGCAGCGCGGGGGCGAGCTTGCGGGCAATCAGGAAGAACGGGAAGTTCCACGGCAGAATGCCGGTGGTCACGCCGAGGGCGCGTTTGAACACGAGGATATTTTCACCGGGACGGTCGCTTTGCACGATTTCACCTTCGTAGCGCCGCGCCCACTCGGCCATATAGTCGAGATAATCGGCGGTAAAGGAGACCTCCACCGCCGCCAGCTGCTGAGTCTTCCCGCCCTCGGCAACGATAAGCGCCGCTATCTCCCCGGCACGCTCGCGGATCCCAGCGGCGATTTTACGCAGCCAGCCGGCGCGCTCGATAGCCGGCAGCGCCTCCCAGCCCGGCTGCGCGCGATCGGCGGCATCAATGGCCCGCCGCGCGTCTTCGGCGCTGCCGTCGGGAATGCGGGAGAGCAGCGCTTCGGTGGCGGGATTAAGCACGTCAATCCAGGCGTCGCCGCGCCCGGCAACAAACTGACCATCAATATACATCGGGTGCTGAACGGGTGCTGTCATAGCCTGCTCCTGTGGATTTATTGTTTTTAACAAGTGATTTATTTGTTAAAAATCTATCCGTAACGGGCAGCCGGAGCAGTCCATACGCGTGATTATGTGAATTACTTCATAGAATCTGGCCCGAAGCCCGGAAAAAACGTTACATTCAGGCAACACAAACTGCCCGTTTGCGGCAAATCCGGCGCAAACGGGCAAAAATCATCAGCCTAAGGTGCGATCCCCGAGGGCGCGGGTCAGGAGGCTATCTTCACGCAGCTGGCGCCACGCGCTGACAATCCGGGGAGGCGTATCAACGTGGGCAATAAAATCTTTGCCCAGCGGGCCGTATCCCAGGGGGCTGTCCTGCAGGCGCGGTAGCTCGCCAAGGAGTAGCGCCAGATAGCGCCCCACCGGCCATAGCCCCTGCGCTGCGCCGCTGAACTCGGGGCCCTGCTCCGCCGTATTGTGCAGCTGCGGCACGCAGCCCGGATAGCTGTACCAGCGTGGGAGCGGATCCTCTCCCTGCCAGACGCGGGCGAAGGTCGCCATCGTGCGCCGCTGCATGGTCGGGTCCTGGATAACCACCCCGACGCGGTGCGCCAGCCCCTCGGCCTCGAGCACATCGCGGGTAAAGCGCGCGTTCTCGCCGCAGTTGGTGGAGCGCGCTTCCGCCACGATCCGCCCGCGCGGTATGTGCCAGTACTGATGAGCGATATCGGCAAGGATATGCGCCTCGGCGCGCCCCTCAACCGGCAGCGAGCCATAGCGCGGGTCGTTGCGTACCGCCTCATAGAGGAACGACGTTGAATGGCCAATCCCGCCGCTTATCAGCAGCGGAACCCCGGCCTCGGCCGCCAGCCGACAGGCGGCATCAATGGTTGGGATCACCGCGTTGCCCGCCAGCACCACCACCTCAAACGGCGGCTTCTGCGCCAGCGCTGTAAAATCGTCCTGCGCCAGCCATGCGCCGACGAGGTTCGCTGCCGCCAGCGTATCGGCGGACAGCGCCGGGAAATTATCTGACATACCCTCTCCTTTTCAATTTGCGCGGCGACAAAGTCCCTCTTTATCGCCGCGCAGCCGATTAGGCCGATTGTATCCCGTCAGGCGTTAAGTTTCTCCAGCCGCGTTTGTCCTTCTCGCTTCTGCTTCATTTTCCAGCACAGCCACAGGGCGATAAACCACAGCGGCGTGGCGATCAGCGCCTTCAGGGTATCGGGGTCGAAGATCATGATAAAAATAGCGAAGGCAAAAAACAGCAGGCTAAGCCAGCTCATCGCCACGCCCGCCGGCATCTTAAAGGTCGAGCTTTCATGCAGGTCCGGGCGCTTTTGCCGATACACCAGGTAGGCCACGAGGATCATTCCCCAGCTGAAGACCACCATGATGGCCGCCAGCGTCGAGACGATGGTGAACAGGGTCATCACGTTCGGCACGAGGAACAGCAGCAGCGTGCCGCTGAGCATGCAGAAGCAGGAGAACAGCAGGCTGCGCACCGGAATGCGGGTGTGGCGCGACAGGATGCGGAACTGCCCGTGGGCGTGCTTCTCAACCGACAGGCCGTACAGCATGCGGGTGCTGGAGTAGACCCCGCTGTTGGCCGACGACATCGCCGAGGTCAGGGCCACAAAGTTAATCACCGCCGCGGCGGCGGGTAGGCCGGCTTTGGCAAACAGGGTCACGAACGGGCTGGTATCGGGCGATACGCCCGGCCACGAGGCCACGGCAATAATCACCACCATCGACAGCAGATAAAAAATGATGATCCGCAGCGGCAGCGCGTTGATCGCCTTAGGTAAAATCTTCTGCGGATCGCGGGTCTCGGCGGTCATCGTCCCGAGCAACTCAATCCCGGTGAAGGAGAAAATCGCTATCTGGAAGCCGGCCAGGAACCCGGTGACGCCGTGGGGCATAAAGACCGCCGGGTCGGTGATATGGTGCAGCGAGGCCTTCACGCCGTCCGGCGAGATCCAGCCGATGGCGATCATCCACGCGCCGGTCATAATCAGCGCGATAATCGTAATCACCTTGATCAACGCAAACCAGAATTCAGCTTCGCCAAACATCTTCACCGACAGCAAATTGAACAGGAACAGAATGCCGAGGGTGCTCAGGGCCGGCATCCACGCCGACATCTCGGGAAACCAGTACTGCATATAGCTGCCGCACACCACCACGTCAGCGATACAGGTCACCACCCAGCTCAGCCAGTAGGTCCAGCCGAGGTAAAAGCTCGCCTGCGGCCCCAGATAATCGCCGACGAAATCGGCAAAGGAGCGGTAATCCAGGCGGGTGAGCAGCACTTCGCCCATCGCCCGCATCACCATATAGGTAAAAAAGCCTACCAGCAGGTAAATCAGCAGGATCGAGGTGCCCGCCACCGCAATATTTCGTCCCGCCCCCATAAACAGGCCGGTACCGATAGCGCCGCCCAGCGCAATCATCTGAATGTGCCGGGCGCCAAGGCCGCGTTTGAGCTGCGACGGGCACTCCCCGTCGATGGCAGGATGCTCCTGCCCCTCACGTTGATGTTGAGTCATGTCGATTCCTTCAGAGAGGCAAAGAAAGGCATGGCGCGGCAGACTTCAGCAGCAAACCGGCGCGTTGCCCGCTTGCCACTCCCGCATTCGGAAACAGGATATAGGGAGCCTGAACATCGATAACCCACGTCTTCTCCGCCTGGCGGGCAACAACCTGCCCGGCAGCAAGCGCGGTGAAGTTTTCGATTTTGGGATCGAGGTGCAAGGTGAAGCGATCGTCGCCCTTGATGATGCTCTCCTGAACCACAAAATGGTGCATCGGCTCCTTAAGGCGTGAAGGCAGCGCCCCGTCGCCGATCGTCGCCCGCAGCGCCGCGTCGGCGGCGGCAAACAGGCTAAGATCGTTCTCACCAAAGGGCATCACCTTGCCCAGCTCGAGGGTCGCGCTTTCGGCGGCAAACGCCTCGCCGGTAAAGTGGGTGAAGGTCCCGCCGGGTTCGGTATGCCGCACCACCGCGTCCATACCGCTGGCAGCGAGCAGCCGATAAAACTCGGCGCTGTACTCCTCCTCCCGGGCGGGCAGAAGCGCAAACTGGCGGTAGCGCGAGCCGCGGATGGCGGTATGCAGATCGAGATGCGCTCTGCCGACGGGGCCATGCGCGTCGGCCGCCGTATAGAACGCCAGGGTCGCCGCCTCCAGCTCTGCCGCGCGTCGGGACTCGTTGCCCAGCGCAACGCGCAGATGACGCCCGCCGAACAGGCGGTTGAGGTCATTATGCAAATAGCGGCGAGAGGCGCGGATCGCCGGCAGGTTGCCGAAGACGATCAGCAGCGCCTGCGACAGCGGCTGCCGGCCCTGGCTAAGCGCATGCACAATCTCCAGCAGCAGCTCTATCGGCGCGGTTTCGTTGCCGTGGATCCCGGCCGAAACGATCGTCGCCTGCCGCCACGGCCTCTGCGGCAGCAACTGCAGCACGCCTTCCGCCAGCCAGCGCGCCTCGATTTCCGCGGGAAACGCCCACTCCGCCAGCCGGCAGTACAGCAAATCATTCACCTTGTTGTCCATTCCCGGCCCCTTAGCGCTGGAAGTCATAGATGCAGCCCAGGCGCAAAATCTGCGTCAGTTCATCAAGGGCCTGATAGACCTCGCTCAGGAGCTGCGGGTCGGCCAGGTCGCGGGCGTGGAGGCGATCGCGGTAGTGCTTCTCGACCCACTGCGTGAGCTGCAGATAGCGCGCGTCGTCCATCAGGCTGTGCGGATTCACCGTCGCCAGCTCGGCGTGGTTCAGCACCACCCGCAGGCGCAGGCAGGCCGGGCCGCCGCCGTTGCGCATGCTTTCGCGCAGATCGAATACCGCCAGCTCGTCGATCGGCGAGGCGCTGTCGCTCACCAGCCCGCTCAGGTAGTGCCAGACGTTATCGCGCTGGCGGCACTCTTCCGGCACCACGATCAGCATTTTGCCGTCCGGCTTGCTCAGCAGCTGGCTGTTGAACAGGTACGAGGCAACGGCGTCATTGAGCCCCACCTGCGCCTGCGGAACCTCGACGCTGACAAACGGAATATCCAGGCGGGCCGCTTTTTCCCGCAGGGTCTCCAGCAGCGCCTGCTGCTGCACAAAAGCCTGCTGATGGTGGAACAGCACGTGGCGATTGCTCACCGCAATGACGTCGTTATGGAACACGCCGCCGTCGATGGCCGCCGGGTCCTGCTGGGCAAAGACGGTATATTCCGGGTTCAGCCGATGCAGCCTCGCCACCGCCTGGCTCGCCTCCAGGGTCTGACGCGCCGGATATTTTTGCGGGGCCACGCCGCCGCTGGCTCGCCTGCCGTAGACAAACAGCTGCAGCCCCTGACGGCCGTAGTCGTAGCAGAAGCGGTTGTGGTTTGCCGCGCCTTCATCACCCAGATCGCCGTGCTGAGCGAGGGCATGGTGATGGACGAAATAGCTCTCGTCGGCAAAGGTCGCGCGTAAAATCGCCGCGGTGGTGGGCGCTTCCTGGGAGCGGTGCAGCTTATTGGTCAGGTTGGCGACCGTAAAGTGCAGCCTGCCGTCGGCGCTGTCGGCGGATGGCGATACCGTTGCCGCGTTGGCGGTCCACATCGATGACGCGGAGCTAAAAGCCGAGAGCAGATGCGGCGCGTCGGCGGCGGCACGGGTAATCACCTGCTCATCGCTGCCGTAAAAGCCCAGACCGCGCAGGGCGGCGATATTCGGCCGCGGCTGCGGCGGTAAAATCCCCTGAATAAAACCCCTGTCGGCGAGGGCCTTCATTTTGCATAAGCCCTGCAGCGCCGCTTTCTTCGGGTTGGATACGCCGTCGCGGTTATTTTGCGAGGCTTCGTTACCGACCGACAGCCCGGCGTAGTGGTGCGTTGGCCCAACCAGGCCGTCAAAATTAGCTTCAAAACCAGACATAGTGTCCTCACAGAATCCGTTGTCAGAATGGCAGGCCGGGCGACGTTGCCGCCGGCAGCGTCAGCGTTTCGCTAATCAGCGAGGCCATCGGCCATGCGCAATAGTCCGCCGCGTACCAGGCCGACGCTCGGTGGTTGCCGGAGGCACCCACGCCGCCAAACGGCGCTTTGCTGGAGGCGCCGGTCAGCGGCTTGTTCCAGTTGACGATCCCGGCGCGCGCTTCGTCGCTGAACCTGGCGAACAGCGCCGGGTCGACAGAAATCAGCCCCGCCGCCAGCCCGTAGCGGGTGTTATTCGCGATGCGGATCGCCTCATCAAACTGCTCGTAGCGCACCACCGTCAGCAGCGGGCCAAAATACTCTTCGTCGGGCACGTCGATCCCGGTCACGTCAATAATCCCCGGCGTGAGCAGCGTGGAGTTCGGATCCGGCTGGGTCATGCGCAGCAGCACCTTGCCGCCGAGGCGTTCCAGATTGTCCTGCGCCGCCAGCATTGCCTGCGCCGCCTGCAGTGAGATAACGCCGCCCATAAACGGCTGCGGTTCGGCATCCCAGCGGCCGGCGCGAATGCTGGCGCTGGCGGCAACCAGCCGCTGCAGCAGGGCGTCGCCCTGCTGCCCGTGTCTGACCAGCAGCCGGCGGGCGCAGGTGCAGCGCTGTCCGGCGGAAATAAACGCCGACTGGATAATCACGTGCAGCGCCGCGTCGGTATCGGCCGCGTCGGCGACGATCAGCGCGTTGTTGCCGCCCATCTCCAGCGCCAGCATCTTCTCCGGCTGGCCGCCGAGATAGCGGTGGAAGTGGGCGCCGACCGAGGCGCTGCCGGTAAACAGCACCCCGTCGATATCGCGGTTTTCCAGCAGCGCCTGGCCGGTCTCTTTGCCGCCCTGAATCAGGTTGATAACCCCTACCGGGATCCCCGCCTGCTGCCATAGCTGAACGGTCAGTTCGGCGGTCGCCGGCGTCAGTTCGCTGGGCTTAAAGACCACCGTGTTGCCGGCAATCAGCGCCGGAATAATATGGCCGTTCGGCAAATGGCCGGGGAAGTTGTAGGGGCCGAAGACCGCCATCACCCCGTGCGGCCTGTGGCGCAGCAGCGCTTTGCCGTCCGGCATCGCCGATTCGCGATCGCCGGTGCGCTCGGCGTAGGCGTCGATGGAGATCGCCGCTTTACCGATCATCGCCTGCACCTCGGTGCGGGTTTCCCACAGCGGCTTGCTGGTTTCGCGAGAAATCATCTCCGCCAGGGCCTCTTTATGCGCATCCAGCAGCGCGGCAAAGCGCTGCACGCAGGCAATACGCTCCGCCAGCGCCAGATGAGACCAGGCGTAAAAGGCGCCGCGCGCCGCTGCACAGGCGGCATGCACCTCCGCCGCTCCCGCGCTGGCCGCCTGCCACAGCGGCGCCTGGTTTTCCGGCGCCAGCTTGGTTAACGGCGCACCCGAGCCCTGCTGCCACTCTCCTGCGATAAAATGTGCGTTTATTGCCATGATGTTCTGCTCTCCGGATTGAGTGTTACCGCATGCACCCGGTCAGTCTCGCTAACCTCGAGGGCATCCAGCGCGGCGTGTTCGCATTGGTGGTTCTCTTCCGGGGTCAGCAGCACCGCGCGGAAGCGTTCAAACTGGTTATTGGCGACGATGATCGGTGCCGCCCGCTGCGCCATGACGTGCATGGCCGGGATAAACTGGCTCTCGCCGATCGCTCTGATGCTGTCGGTTTTCGCTTCAAGCACCGGGCCGGCGTCGAAAATGTCGACCGACCCGCACCAGCTGAAGCCCTCTTTTTCGAGGATCGCCCGCGCCGGTGAGGTATTGGCATGCACCTCGCCAATCGCTTCGCGGGCGTTTTCCGGCAGCAGCGAGACGTAAATCGGATACGCCGGCATCAGCTCGGCAATGAAGGTTTTCATGCCGGTACCGGTCAGCCGGTCAGCGTCGGCAAAGGGAATATCGAAGAAGTGGTGGCCCAGGGCGTCCCAGAACGGTGAATTGCCCTGCTCATCGCTGCGCCCGCGCAGCTCGGCGAACAGATGCGGCGAAAACAGCTCCCGGAAGGCGGCGATAAATAAAAACCGCGCTTTGGAGAGGAACAGCCCGTTGCGGTTTTTTTGATACTCCGGGTCGAGAAACAGAGTACAGAGCTCGCTGTGGCCGGTGTGGTCGTAGCTCAGGTTCAGCAGCTCCTGATTTTTATAAACCCCCAGCTCCTTCGAGGCGCGAACCGTGCGCTGCAGGCGGAAATTGTAAAAGGGTTCGTCGAGCCCTACCGCCACCTCGATGGCGCTGACGCCCACCGCCCGCGACAGGTCGGTATCCTCCAGCACAAACAGGAAGCCCTGCTGCCCGCGGGGAAGCCTGCCGGCGAAGGTGTCAACGCTGCGTTGGATCCGCGCGGCCAGCCGCGCGGGATCGTTGGGGAGCGACGTCATGCCAACCCCCGCCCGTGAGGCGAGGCGGATGATGTCGTCGAGATCGTTTTCCCTGACGGGACGAAATAGCATCATAAACCGTCTCCCGAATTAGCACGTCAGGCGGGCGACGGCGCGATCGAGGCGCGCGAAGGCTTCCTCAATGTCCGCCAGCGGAATATTGAGCGCCGGGGCAAAGCGCAGGACGTCGGGCCCGGCAATCAGGGCAATCAGTCCCTCCTGCGCCGCGAGGTTGGTCAAGGTTTTGGCCTGACCGCGCAGGCGGCTTGCCAGCTCGGCGCCAATCAGCAGCCCGACGCCGCGCACCGCGCTGAAGAGATCGTACTTCGCGTTCAGGGCATTCAGCCCCGCGACGATCGCGTCGTGGCGCTCACCAACCCCGGCCAGCAGGGCATCATCGAGCTGTGCCAGAACGCCGTTGGCCGCCGTTGCCGCCAGCGGATTGCCGCCGAAAGTGGTGCCGTGGGTTCCCGGCTGGAAAACCTGCGCCCACGTCTCTTTCACCAGCATGGCGCCAATCGGGAAGCCGCCGCCCAGCCCCTTGGCGCTGGTCAGAATATCCGGGACCACGTTGTAGTGCTGGTAGGCGTAGAGCGAGCCGGTCCGCCCGGCGCCGGTCTGAACTTCGTCAAAAATCAGCGTGACGTTATGCCGATCGCACAGCGCCCGCAGCGTGCTGAGAAATGCCGGGTCGGCCGGAACCACCCCGCCTTCGCCGATGATCGGCTCAACGATAACCGCGCAGGTACGCCCGGAGATAGCGGCGGTAAGCGCCGCAATATCGTTATACGGCAGATGGGTAATATCCGGCGGCAGCGGCGCGTAATCGCAGGAGTATTTCGGCTGTCCCCCTACGGATACGGTAAACAGCGTGCGGCCGTGGAAGGCGTTGTTGAAGGCAATGATTTCGCTTTTATCGGCGCCGAACTTATCGTGCGCATATTTGCGCGCCAGCTTCAGCGCCGCTTCGTTGGCCTCCGCCCCGGAGTTGCAGAAGAAAACCTTATCGGCAAAGGTGGCGTTAACCAGCGTTTTAGCCAGCTGCAGCACCGGCTCGTTGGTATAGCCGTTGCCGATATGCCACAGGCTATCGAGCTGCGCCTTTAGCGCCGCCACCAACGCCGGGTTACAGTGCCCAAGAGAGTTAACGGCGATACCGCCCGCCAGGTCGATATACTCTTTACCCTGCCGATCCCATACTCTCGAACCCGCCGCTTTCAGCGGAATAAACGGGGCTGGAGCGAAGCAGGGAACCATATAAGAATCAAAATCTTCACGAGTAATACTGCCTGACATAACACTTCTCCGGAACAATGGTTGACAATAATTAAATTTGTCAGTCGTGGATATTTGAAATTAACAATTCCCGGCCGCCGTTTTTATTGCGAGCGAATCCGTTGCGCGGAGGTGAAATTCAGCGCAGGAAATAAATCCCTTATTAATGCAGGGGTAATTGTTAAGTCACGGTTAACACCTTGTGTATTGCGTGCTCTCATGCTGGGGCCTGTCGTGCCGTAAAGTCAATACGGCATCACGGCATTTATTCACTTTTTGAAGATCATCAAGGTAATGAAAAATATAGATAATTTATTTTTATATTCACTAATTTGCATAAAATACGCATATCAATGCACTGCATGCGGCGGGTTTTCAGTGCTTAGTTATTCACTTAAAAAACAAAATTTCTAACAAAAATGTAAAATTCGCCATTGCCGTCAAATACTGCTTTATAAAATTGGTGATATTATTCTTCACACAGAGTTTACTGCTGTAGCTATTCCACGGTTTCACACGATATAAATAACACTGAGAACAGGACTCTTATGGAAAAGTTATCTTACGCATCTGAAAGTAGTGCATCTCCCTGGACCACCTATCTGCGCCAGATCGACCGCGTAGCGCCTTATCTGGGCGACCTTGCCTACTGGGTGGAAACCCTGCGTCACCCGAAGCGCGCGCTGATCGTCGATATCCCGGTGCAGATGGATGACGGCACCATCCGCCATTTTGAAGGCTATCGCGTACAGCACAATCTTTCGCGTGGCCCGGGTAAAGGTGGTGTTCGCTACCATCCGGACGTTGACCTGAACGAGGTGATGGCGCTTTCTGCCTGGATGACCATTAAGTGCGCGGCGGTCAATATTCCTTACGGCGGCGCGAAAGGCGGCGTTCGTGTTGACCCGTTCAGCCTGTCGGAAGGCGAGCTGGAGCGTCTGACCCGCCGCTACACCAGTGAAATCGGCCTTATCATCGGACCGCAAAAGGATATCCCGGCGCCGGATGTCGGCACCAACGGCAAAGTGATGGCGTGGATGATGGATACCTACTCCATGAACCACGGCACCACCATCACCGGCGTGGTCACCGGTAAACCAATCCACCTCGGCGGTTCTCTCGGTCGTGAAAAGGCCACCGGCCGCGGCGTGTTTATCACCGGCCGCGAAGTGGCTGGACGCTTCGGGATTGAAATTGAGGGCGCGAAGGTCGCGCTGCAGGGCTTTGGTAACGTGGGTAGCGAAGCGGCCCGCCTGTTCTCCGAAGTTGGCGCTCGGGTGGTGGTGATTCAGGACCATACCGCGACGCTGTTCAATGAGGGCGGGATTGATATGGCCGCCCTGACCGCATGGCAGGCGGAGAAGAAGCAGATTGCCGGCTTCCCTGGCGCCCGCGAAATCGACAAAGAAGCCTTCTGGACCACGCCGATGGATATTCTGATCCCGGCGGCGCTGGAGGGTCAGATCACCCGCGAGCGCGCGGAAAAAATCAGCTGCAAGCTGGTGCTGGAAGGCGCGAATGGCCCGACCTACCCTGAGGCCGATGACGTGCTGGCCGAGCGCGGCGTGATCGTGGTGCCGGACGTTATCTGTAACGCCGGCGGCGTGACCGTCAGCTACTTCGAATGGGTGCAGGATATGGCGAGCTTCTTCTGGAGCGAGGAGGAGATCAACGCCAAAATGGACCGCATCATGACCGATGCAATCGTCCACGTCTGCGAGAAAGCCTCCGAGAAAGAGTGTTCTCTGCGTACCGCAGCTTACATCGTTGCCTGTGAGCGTATTCTGATGGCGCGTAAAGATCGCGGGATCTATCCGGGCTAAGGTTCGACGACGATCGCCCCAACCGCCCGGGCCCTGGCCCGGGCTTTTTTTTGCCCTTTCACCGCCGCCAGTACATTTTTCGTACAGACCATTAACAATTTTTTTATTTCACCTTGAATTCGCCAATCCGTCGGGCATAAACTCATTAGAGCTCTAATGACTTTGCAGAAGATTATGGATAACCGACAGCTCACCTTTTCCCATTTACTCTACCTCACCGCCCATCACTGGCGGCTGGCGGTTAACCGCCGGCTCAAAGACCTCGGCATGAGTCAGGCCAGTTGGGTCGCCGTCTCGGCGATTGCCCGCAACGAGCAGCCGCTATCGCAAAGCGAGCTGGCCCAGGAGCTGGGCGTAGAGAGCGCCACCATCGTCCCGCTGATCAACCGGCTGGTGGACCTGGCGCTGGTGGAACGCGTAAAAACCGACAGCGACCGGCGCAAGCGCCTGCTGGTTGCCACCGACAAAGGCCTGGAACTCTATCTGCAGGTCAAAACGGTGGCCGATGATTTACGCGAAGAGATCTTAAGCGCCATTAGCCCCGAAGAGCGGCAGCAAACCCACCTGGTGCTGGAAAAACTGCTGCGCGAGGTGGAGAAAAAGTAATGCCTCGCCGTCCTGAAAACCCCTACGTGCCGCACGACTGGGCACCGCATGAAAAGCCGGCGATCCTCGGCTCGCCGTCGACACCGATTCACTCTACGCCAAAGCGTATCGCCTACGGCATCGTCGGGCTACTGGTCTGCCTGACCGGCGCGCTGGGCAATGCGGTGGTCACCGCCAACCTGCAGAACCTGCAGGGAACCTTCGCCGCCTGGTCGACGGAGATCGCCTGGCTGCCGGCGGTCTACGTTATGACCAACGTCTCGATCAACCTGCTGCTGGTAAAATTTCGCCAGCAGTTCGGCCTGCGCGCCTTTACCGAAGGCTTCCTGGTACTGTACGTGCTGGTGACCTTTTTCCACCTCTTCGTCAACGATCTCAGCTCGGCCATGATGGTCCGCGCCGCGCACGGTATGGTGGCGGCGGCGCTCAGCTCGCTGGGCATCTATTATCAGGTGCAGGCGTGGCCCGCCCGTCACCGCCTGAAGGCGCTGACCATTGGGATCACCGGCTCATCGCTGGCGATTCCCCTCGCCCGCCTCTTCTCCACGGAGCTGCTGCAGATTGACGAATGGCGCGGCCTCTACTTTTTTGAACTGGGGCTGGCGCTGGTCTCACTCGCCTGCGTGATGGTGCTCAAGCTGCCCCCCAGCGATCGGAAGAAGGTGTTCGAGAAAAAGGATTTCATTACCTTTATTCTGCTGGCCCCGGGCATGGCGCTGGTCTGCGCCGTCCTCTCTCTGGGCCGTCTTGACTGGTGGTTTGAGGCCCCGTGGATTGGCTGGGCGCTGGCGGGCGCGGTGGTGCTGATTGTCTCGGCCATCGCCTTCGAGCACAACCGCAGCAACCCGCTGCTCAACACCCACTGGCTCTCCAGCGGTAGTATCCTGCGCCTGGGGTTAATTATGCTGCTGATGCGAATTGTACTGGCGGAGCAGAACACCGGTGTTATCGGCTGGCTGCAGTACGTCGGGCTACAGAACGAACAGATGACCCAGTTGGCGTGGTCGATTTTCGCCGGTATCCTCTGCGGAATTATCGCCAGTTGCCTGACGCTCAACCCGCAGCGGCTCTACTGGCCCACCGCCACCGCGCTGGCGCTGATCATGATAGCCTCGCTGCTCGACAGCCAGTCGACTATCCTGACGCGTCCCGAACAGCTGATGTTCAGCCAGTTCCTGCTCGGCTTCGGCAGCGCGTTCTTCCTGGCGCCGGCGATGCTGGCCGGGATCGGCGGGGTCATTGCCGACCAGCGCAACCTGGTGAGCTTTTCTGTGCTGTTTGGCATGAGCCAGAATATCGGCGGTCTGCTGGGGTCGGCGATCCTCGGCACCTTTCAGACCTGGCGGGAAAAGTTTCACTCCAGCCAGCTCGCAGACCAGATAACCACGCTGAATCCGCTAATTGCCGAACGTCTTCGGCAATATAGCCAGATGTATCAAAGCCAGATTGGCGACAGCACGCTGCTGAACGTTCAGGCCAGCACGCTCTTGCAGAACGCCTCAACGCTGCAGGCCAATATTCTTGCCTACAATGACACCTATCTGCTGACGGCGATGATTTCTGCCGGCACGCTGATCTGGGTGTTCTGGCGCCTGATAAGGCTGCGTATTACCGCTCGCATTGCGCTTAAACGCGCGACGGGAAACAAATAACAACGATAATTTTTACTCTGGAGTCGTTATGAGTCAGCAGGATGCCGCCAGGCAACAGGCCAATACCCGCAATAATATTCGCGTGGTCTCTATTTTTACCGCCGCCGCCATTGGCCTTGTTGGGGTGCTGGTGATTTTGTATGCATGGCAGCTGCCGCCCTTTACCCGCCACAGCCAGTTTACCGATAACGCCTACGTGCGCGGGCAGACCACCTTTATCAGCCCGCAGGTCAGCGGCTATATCACCGCCGTCAACGTTCAGGATTTTGCCCAGGTTACGCCCGGGCAGACGCTGTTCCAGATTGACGACAGGATCTACAGGCAGCGCGTCCACCAGGCGCAGGCCACCCTGGCGATGAAGGAGTCGGCACTGAAAAATAACCAACAGCAGCGCAGAAGCGCTCAGGCGGTGATTGCCCGCAACGAGGCCGCGCTGCAAAACGCCCGCGCGCAGAATCAGAAAACCCAGGCCGATTTAAAACGCGTACAGGATTTAACCGCCGACGGCTCGCTGTCGATTCGCGAGCGCGACTCGGCAAGGGCCAGCGCCGCGCAGGGTGCCGCCGATATTGAACAGGCGAAAGCCACGCTGGAAATGTCGCGTCAGGATCTGCAATCCACCATCGTCAACCGCGACGCGCTGGAGGCCGACGTTGCCAGCGCCAGGGCCGCGCTGGAGCTGGCGGATATCGATCTGCAGAACACGCGGATCGTTGCGCCAACCGCCGGACAGCTGGGACAAATTTCCGTGCGGCTCGGTGCCTACGTCAGCGCCGGTACCCACCTGACGTCGCTGGTGCCGCCGCAGCACTGGGTGATTGCCAACATGAAAGAGACCCAGCTGGCGCACATTCGCATTGGCCAGGCCGCCACCTTTAGCGTCGATGCGCTCAGCGGCGAGAAGTTCCGCGGCGTCGTCCAGAGCATCTCCCCGGCGACCGGGGTTGAGTTCAGCGCCATTTCGCCTGATAACGCCACCGGCAACTTTGTCAAAATTGCCCAGCGAATTCCGGTGCGCATCGCGGTCGATGAGGGGCAGAAAAATAGCCAGCATCTGCGCCCCGGCATGTCGGTGCAGGTCACCATTGATACCCGCGAGGGAGAGAAGCCATGATGCGCCGGATCTCCTTTGCGCTGGCGCTCGGCATCGCGCTGGCCGGCTGCCGGTCGGCGGACGTGCCCCCTGCACCGCCGTCGCTGCAGATCCCCGCCGCCTGGCGCGCCGATATTGGCCCCGCCAGCCCGCTTGAGGGCTGGTGGTGGCGCAACTTTCACGACAGCCAGCTCAATCAGTACGTGGAGCAGGCGCTGCGCTATAACAGCGATGTGCTGATCGCCCGCGAGCGGGTGAATGAGTATCAGGCGCGGGCCTACGCCGCCGACAGCAGCCTGTTTCCGTCGCTTGACGCCTCGTTGACCGGCAGCCGCGCCCGCGCGCAGTCCGCCGCCACCGGCCTGCCCGTCCACAGTACGGTCTATAAGGGCGGGCTGACCGCCAGCTATGACGTTGATATCTGGGGAGCCAACCGCAGCGCCGCCGACGCCGCCGAGGCCACTCTTGCGGCGCAGAAGGCCGCCGCCGCTGCCGCCGATCTGACCGTCGCCACCTCGGTGGCGGCCGGCTACCTGACGCTGCTCTCTCTTGACGAGCAGCTGCGGGTCACCCGGCAGACGCTGAAATCCCGCGAGGACGCCTACAACATGGCTAAACGCCAGTTTGAGACCGGCTACACCTCGCGCCTCGAGCTAATGCAGGCCGATTCAGAGCTGCGATCTACCCGGGCGCAGATCCCGCCCCTGCAGCATCAAATTACCCAGCAGGAGAACGCCCTTAGCGTGCTGATCGGCAGCAACCCACAGGCCATCAACCGCCAGGACTTTGCCCATTTGACGCCGCTGGCGCTGCCGTCACAGCTGCCCTCCAGCCTGCTGAACCGCCGACCGGATATCGTGCAGGCCCAGCGCCAGCTGCTCGCCGCCGATGCCACCCTTGCCTCTTCTCAGGCCCAGCTGCTGCCGTCGATCAACTTAACCGCCACCGGCAGTATGCAGGACCGCACGCTGCCCGACCTGCTCGATAACCCGCTGCGGCTGTGGAGTCTCGGCGGCAGTATTCTCGCCCCGCTGCTTAACCGCCAGGCGCTGAACGCCCAGGTCGACGTCTCGATGGCCCAGCGTAATCAGGCGCTGTACGGCTATGAGAAAACGGTGCGCGGCGCGTTTCGCGAGGTCAACGATAGCCTGGACGCCATCACCCGCTACGGCGAGCAGCTGACGGAGCTGCAGGAACAGGAGGCGGTGGCGCAGGAGACGCTGCGGATTGCTGGAAACCGCTATCGCAACGGCTACTCCTCTTATCTCGACGTTCTTGACGCCCAGCGCACCCTGTTCTCGACGCAAACCAGCGTCGTGCAGGTGAAAAATAACCTGCTGCTGGCGCAGGTTGATTTATATCGGGCGCTGGGAGGCGGCTGGTCTGTTTCATCAGGGACGTAATACAGGAAATTATGCATGCAACAACAATGGTCTGCTGTAGATAGTTATCTTGTTGAATCGCTGATCCCGTCCGACCCGCTATTACAGCAGGTGTTAGAGAATAACCAGCGCGCCGGCCTTCCGGCCTACGACGTTGCCGCCAACCAGGGACAGTTTCTGGCGCTGCTGGTGCGCATCACCCGCGCCCGGCGGGTGCTGGAGATCGGCACGCTCGGCGGCTATAGCACTATCTGGATGGCGCGCGAGCTGCCGCCGGACGGCGAGCTGCTGACCCTGGAAGCCGACCCGCACCATGCGCAGATCGCGCGGCAGAATCTTCAGCTGGCGGGCGTGGACGATCGGGTCGCGCTGCGCGAAGGCCCGGCGCTGGAGACCCTTGAGAGCCTCGGCGATCGCCCCGCTTTTGATCTGATTTTTATCGATGCCGATAAGCCCAACAACCCGTACTATCTGCAGTGGGCGCTGCGCTACTCCCGCCCGGGAACGCTGATTATCGGCGATAACGTGGTGCGGGAGGGTGAAGTGACCAATCCGCACAGCGCCGATGAGCGAGTCCAGGGCGTGCAGCGATTTATTGAGATGATGGGCAGCGACCCGCGCCTGACGGTGACGGCGCTGCAGACGGTGGGCAGCAAGGGATGGGATGGATTTACGCTGGCGTGGGTCAACGGGTAGCTTTTACGCGGTTCGGGTCGGGCTTAGCTGATGGATCGCCGTGGAACGGTGGTTTGGGTGAAAGCTGTTTTTTAAGTTCCGTTCATATTCCGTGGAATGTTCCGTTCACCATTGGTCCCGCATACTTCTGTTTCCAGCAGTGCAGGTGAACGGCCCAGGGCCGGTTTCGCCCGGCCCTGGGGACCCGGCATCCCGGCAAGAAAAATCGTCGCTGCGCGATACCTTCGTCTCCGCCGTCTGGCTATTCGGGGACGGCAAGAGGTAACTTCCCTGTAAGGCTTGCCTCCGCCAGCATCCATGCTGGCGGCCCCGGCCAGCCGCCTGCGCCTCAGCGATTTTTAGCCGGCCCAACCCCCCTGCTACATGTCCCGATGCCCCATGCCTGCATGGTCATTGCTGAAAATTCTTTCAGCAATGAAATCGCAACCTAATTGCCACGGGTTGGCAGCGCGGGGGTTAAGGCGCATCAAGAAAACTGGCGGGAACGCAGGCGCGCATCCAGGACTGGCCGCCAGGACAAAAACGCCGGGAGTGTTTTTGAACGACGCTAGCGTCGGCCCCGAAGGGGTGAGTCCCATGGATGGGACGAATAAGACGGTCAGAGAGGCAGGTCGAGACAGGGACGTCGAGTCCTGCCCGGTCCGCCAGATGAAGCCGGAGTGGAGCGTACCGCGCAGCGGCAGTTTTCAGCGCCATGCCGGGGGCCACGGGGGGCGGGCGAAACGCCCCCCGTACCGTTCACCCGCAGCGGGTTTGAGAATAGCGCCAGATTTACCGTGAACGGAATATTCCACGAAACTGGACGGAATATCCATGCCACGAGCAGCCAACGCGCTTCACCCAAACCACCCAAAAACGACCATCAGCCGGCCGTTCAGGCGACGATCTGCTCCATCGCCTGCAGGATCCGCTTATCGGAAATCGGGTACGGGGTACCCAGCTGCTGGGCGAAGAGGCTAACGCGCAGCTCCTCGATCATCCAGCGGATCTCCTGCACGTCCTCATCGTCGCGCCGCGCCGGCGGCAGCTTATTCAACCACTGCTGCCACGCCTGCTGAATGCTCTCAATCTTCAGCATCTGCGCGCGATCGCGATGAGGATCGACGGCCATTTTCTCCAGCCGCTTTTCAATCGCCTGCAGATAGCGCAGCGTATCCCCCAGCCGGCGGAAACCGTTGCCGGTGACGAATCCGCGATAGACCAGACCGCTCATCTGCGCCTTGATATCCGACAGGCCCAGCGCCATGGTCATATCCACGCGCCCTTTCAGGCGCTTGTTGACGTTGAACACCGCGGTCAGGATCTGCTCAACCTGTTTGGCAATCTCCACCACCGTATCGTTGAGCTCGGCACGGACCTTCTCGTGCAGCTTCGCAAAGCCCTCTTCGGTCCATACCGGCCCGCCGGCCTCGTCGATAAGCTTATCGACGCCGCAGGAGATGCAGTCGTCAATCAGATCCAGCACCTTACCGTAGGGGTTAAAATAGAGCCCCAGCTTGGCTTTATTCGGCAGCTTCTCGTGCAGATATTTAATCGGCGACGGAATGTTCAACAGCAGCAGCCGCCGCAGACCGCGCCACATCGCCTGCTGCTGCTCGAGCGGATTGTCGAACAGCTTAATTGCGACACTGTCACGTTCGTCCACCAGCGCCGGCCAGGCCTTAACCCGATAGTTGCCGCGCTTTTGCTCATAGCTTTCCGCCAGGGTGCCGAAGCTCCAGATATGCAGCCCGCTCTGCTCGATACCGTCATCGGCCACCGCGGAGAGCGTCTCCTGCACTTTCCCCTTCAGCGCGTCCTTTAACTCCTGCAGCGAGCGGCCTTCGGCGAGCTTCTTGTTCTTATCATCCACCACCCGGAAGGTGATTTTCAGGTGATCGGGCACCTGATCCCACTGCCAGGCCTCGCGGTCAATGGTCACGCCGCTCATCCGCCGCAGCTCGCGCTCCAGCGAATCCAGCAGCGGCAGCTCCAGCGGCGTTGCCCGGCCTAAAAAGGCTTCGGCGTAGTTCGGCGCCGGGACAAAGTTACGCCGCACCGGTTTCGGCAGCGACTTAATCAGGGCGATAATCAGCTCCCGGCGCAGGCCGGGGATTTGCCATTCAAAGCCGGCCTCCTCCACCTGATTGAGCAGCGGCAGCGGAATATGCACCGTCACCCCGTCGGCGTCGGCGCCCGGTTCAAACTGGTAGGTCAGGCGCAGCTTGAGGTTGCCCTGATGCCAGAAGTTCGGGTAGTCCAGCTTGCTGACCTGCTCCGCGCCCTCTTTAATCAGCATGCTCTTTTCGAAGTTGAGCAGATCCGGCGTCTCGCGGCTGGCCTGCTTCCACCAGTTGTCGAAATGGCGCGCCGAGATAACATCATGGCTGATGCGCTGATCGTAGAACTCAAACATCGTCTCGTCATCGACCAGGATGTCGCGGCGGCGTGATTTGTGCTCCAGCTCTTCGATCTCAGTGCGCAGCTTGAGGTTATCGCGGAAGAAGGCGTGACGGGTCTGCCAGTCGCCCTCCACCAGCGCGTGGCGGATAAACAGCTCGCGGCACAGCGCCGGGTCAATCTGGCTGTAGTTCACCTTGCGGGCGGCAACGATCGACAGGCCGTAGACGGTCACTTTCTCCGTCGCCATTACCGCCCCCTGCGCCCGCTCCCAGTGCGGTTCGCTGTACGAGCGCTTAATCAGATGCTGCGCCACCGGCTCCACCCATTCCGGATCGATGCGCGCGGCGATGCGCCCCCACAGGCGGCTGGTTTCCACCAGCTCGGCCACCATGGTCCACTTCGGCGGCTTCTTAAACAGCCCGGAGCCCGGGAAGATCGAGAAGCGGGCGTTACGCGCGCCGGTAAACTCCTGCTTGTCGGTATCCTTCATGCCGATATGCGACAGCAGCCCGGTCAGCAGCGCGGTGTGAATTTCGCGGTACTCCGCCGGTTCGCTATTGACCGGCAGGCCCAGCTCTTTCACCACCTGGCGCAGCTGAGTGTAGATATCCTGCCACTCGCGCACCCGCAGATAGTTAAGAAAATCAAGGCGGCACTGGCGGCGGAACTGGTTCGACGACAGCGCCTTCTGCTGCTCGCCGAGGTAGTTCCACAGGTTGACGAAGGCGAGGAAGTCCGACTCTTTATCGTGGAAGCGACGGTGCTTCTCATCCGAGGCCTGCTGCTTGTCCATCGGCCGTTCGCGCGGGTCCTGAATCGACAGTGCCGAGGTGATGATCATCGCCTCGCGCACGCAGCCGTGCTTTTGTGCCTCCAGCACCATCCGCGCCAGCCGCGGGTCAACCGGCAGCTGGCTGAGCTGGCGGCCCATCGGCGTTAGCTTATAGGCGGTCATCTGCTCGTCGGTGGTAATCGCCCCGAGCTCCTCCAGCAGGCGCACGCCGTCCTGGATGTTACGCTTGTCCGGCGCCTCAACGAACGGGAAGGCGGCGATATCGCCCAGCCCCAGCGCGGTCATCTGCAGAATAACCGACGCCAGGTTAGTGCGCAGGATTTCCGGGTCGGTAAACTCCGGGCGCGACAGGAAATCATCTTCGGAATAGAGACGAATACAGATCCCTTCCGATACGCGACCGCAGCGGCCTTTACGCTGGTTAGCGGAGGCCTGAGAAACGGGCTCAATCGGCAGGCGCTGCACCTTGGTGCGGAAGCTATAGCGGCTGATGCGCGCGGTGCCCGGGTCGATAACGTACTTAATTCCCGGCACCGTCAGCGAGGTTTCCGCGACGTTGGTCGCCAGCACGATGCGCCGCCCGCTGTGGGACTGGAAGACGCGGTTCTGCTCGCTGTTCGACAATCGGGCGTAGAGCGGCAGCACTTCGGTATGCCGCAGGTTGAGCTTATTGAGCGCATCGGCGGTATCGCGAATCTCCCGCTCGCCGCTCATAAAGATCAGGATATCGCCGGGGCTTTCATGGCCCAGCTCATCCACGGCGTCGAAAATCGCCTGCAGCTGATCGCGTTCGGTGTCGTCGGCCTCTTCCACGATCGGCCGGTAGCGAACTTCGACCGGATAAGTGCGGCCGGAAACTTCGATAATCGGCGCGTGGTTAAAGTGGCGCGAGAAGCGTTCCGGGTCGATGGTCGCCGAGGTGATGATGATTTTCAGGTCCGGACGCTTCGGCAGCAGCTCCCGCAGGTAGCCGAGCAGGAAGTCGATATTGAGGCTACGCTCATGGGCCTCATCGATAATGATGGTGTCGTACTGCATCAGCAGCCGGTCCTGCTGGATTTCCGCCAGCAGAATACCGTCGGTCATCAGCTTGACCATGGTGTTGTCGCCGACGTGGTCGCTAAAACGCACCTTATAGCCGATGCAGCCGCCCGGTTCGCTTTGCAGCTCCTCGGCGATACGGTTCGCCACGGTGCGCGCCGCCAGACGACGCGGCTGGGTGTGGCCGATTAAGCCTTTCACCCCGCGCCCTAGCTCCATACAGATTTTTGGCAGCTGAGTGGTTTTACCGGAGCCGGTCTCCCCCGCCACAATCACCACCTGGTGGTCGCGCACGGCTTCGAGGATCTCCTGCTTTTTCTGGCTTACCGGCAGGTTTTCCGGATAGGTGATCGCCGGCCGCGCCGCTTCGCGTAGCAGGACTCTCCCTGCCGCCGCCGCAATCTCCTGCGCCATCTCCCGCAGAATAGCCTGCTGGGATTCAGGATTTTTAACCTTCTTCACGCCGTGCAAACGGCGGGAAAAGCGTGACCTGTCGCGCAGCATCAGGCCATCAAGCTGCTGGAAGAGCTGGGGGAAGGTGAAAATTTGTTGTTCTGTCATAGCGTTATCGGGCAGTGCTCTGCCAGGAAAAATCTCTTTTGAAGTATTGCTGTAGATTACCACAGCTGATCACTTCATGCCTTGTTCAAAAAAACTGAACACGGAGTTCGATTTATTGCGCTTTCTCTGTGGCATGATTGTGAATAAAGTGTCAGCAAGCACCAGGGCATCGACCCGTCAATCTCATATAAGGAAACACCCATGAGCAAAGTATTAGTTCTCAAATCCAGTATTCTGGCAGGGTACTCGCAATCCGGTCAGCTGTCCGACTATTTTGTTGAACAATGGCGTGAAAAGCACGCTGAAGACGTTATCACCGTGCGTGACCTGGCAGCAAATCCGATTCCGGTACTGGATGGCGAACTGGTGGGTGCTCTGCGTCCGAGCGATGCGCCGCTGACCCCGCGTCAGCAGGAAGCGCTGGCGCTGTCCGACGAGCTGATCGCTGAGCTGCAGGCGAATGACGTGATTGTTATCGCCGCGCCGATGTATAACTTCAACATCCCGACTCAGCTGAAAAACTACTTCGACCTGGTAGCACGCGCTGGCGTCACCTTCCGCTACACCGAGAAAGGGCCGGAAGGTCTGGTGACCGGTAAACGCGCTGTTGTTGTCACCAGCCGCGGCGGCATCCATAAAGATACCCCGACTGACCTGGTCACCCCGTATCTGTCGACCTTCCTCGGCTTCATCGGCATCACCGACGTGAACTTCGTCTTCGCTGAAGGCATCGCTTACGGTCCGGAAGTGGCAGCCAAAGCGCAGAACGACGCCAAAGCGGCCATCGATAGCGTAGTTGCGGCGTAATAGATTTCCACTCCCACCGCCCGGTGGGAGTTTTTTCTCCCCATCACCCACTTTACGAGACGCCTCGTAACATCAGCAGCTCATTCAGCCAGAAAACCATTCAGCCTGTACGATAGCGCTCACGGCTTGAGGCAACCCGTCTCCGACCTGCGGGCACCCGCCTGACAGATTGCCGTAAAATTCTGGATGGGTACTATGTACACATGAAAGTGTACATGGTACCTTAATAAGGAGCGTACTCATGTGCTGTGCGATTGAATTTATCGAAACGCCGCTGTTTACCCGGCAGATACAACAGCTTGCTACTGACGATGAGCTTCGGGCGCTGCAGAAAGAACTCATTGGCAATCCGGATGCCGGGGAGATCATCCAGAATACGGGTGGCCTACGGAAAATCAGGATGGCGACAGGCTCTCAGGGGAAAAGCGGCAGCGCGAGGGTGATTTATTTCCTCGCAACCGCTGAGATTATCTATCTGGTTTTGGCTTACCCAAAAAGCACTAAAAATAGCCTGACCGATGCTGAAAAAGCGCAGCTCAAAAAACTAGCAAAACAACTGAAAAATGAGGTGTGATATGAGTTTTTTTGATGAACTTCAAACGTCTCTCAAAGAAGCCGTTGATATCAAAAATGGCGATAAAGCCCCGGCCCGCGTGACTCGCTATGAGATTGCTGACGTGAAGGCCATTCGAGCGCGGCTGAACGTTTCCCAGACGGAAATGGCGCAAGCGCTGGGAACCAGCGTGGATACCATTAAAAGCTGGGAATCCAGACGACGTAACCCAACGGGGCTGGCGGCAAAAGTGCTGGCGGCGATTCAGGCGAACCCGGCGCTCTTTCAGGAGCTGGCTAAATATTAGGCCCTCCATGCCGGAGGGCTATCGCTCAGGATGATGATTTCGGCCGCAGGCTTTCGTCAAACTCCAGGCGCTTTCTCTGCGGTTCCACCTCTTTCAGCGGCTCCACCTGATGCAGCGTTTGCTGGCAGCGTTCGACCAGCACCTGATACTCCCGCGTCCCCTGCTTTTTCCACGCGATCTCCTGCTCGCTCAGGGTGCGAATCGCCTTCGCCGGGCTGCCGACGATCAGATGATTGGCCGGCATCTCGGCTTTGGCCTTCACGAACGCCGAGGCGCCAACGATGCTGTTTTCGCCAATCGTCGCGCCGTCGATAATCACCGCGCTCATCCCCACCAGCGCGTTGCGGCCGATGACGCAGCCGTGGAGGATCGCCCCGTGGCCGATATGCCCGTCCTCTTCGACTACCGTATCCTGGCCGGGAAAGCCGTGCATCACGCAGTTATCCTGAATGTTGGCGCCGTCTTTCACCACGATGCGCCCAAAATCACCGCGCAGGCTGGCGTTAGGGCCAACGTAAACGCCTTTGCCGAGGATCACGTCGCCAATCAGCACCGCCGTGGGGTGAACGTAGCTTTCATCCGGTACCACCGGGGTCATACCGTCTATCTGATAAATCGGCATCGGCTCTCCTTAAGCGGCGCTCAGGCCGCCAAAACGTTGAAAATAGAGCGGCCCCGGCGCCGGCAGTTCGCCGACCGAGCTCTCCCCGTGCTCGCTCACGAAGGCCAGCGCGCCGGGGGCGACGCGTTGATAAATATTGATGCACAGCTGGCGCGCGGTCTGCCCCAGCCAATGCGCCGGCAGCAGCTCCTCCGGCAGGAGCGGATCTTTGAGCACCACCCGACGATAAAAATGGATTAACAGCAGCTGGATCTGGAAGCAGCGCTGCGCGGTGAGTTCCGCGCTATCGACGTCGCGCAGCAGCAGCAGCAGCGGGCGAAACAGCGAAATAAAGGTTTCGTACATCGTGTTTTGCTCGGTCAGATGCCAGCACTCCTCGACGCGTGCGCGCAGCGCCGCCCGGGAGAGCGCCAGCGGAGAGTGCGCTTCAAAGCAGATGACGTTTTCCGCCACCCCCGCCTCATGCAGCAGCGACTGGACGTCCGCCAGCTTCTGCGCCGGCGAGGCGAGCAGGCTCGGCGCAAGCGCGCCAAAACCCTGCCACAGAAGCTGCTTTTTCACCTCAGCCAGCGTGTTTTTTTCCAGCCCCTCGGAGAGCAGCAGCAGCCAGGTGCCATCCCACTCCGGGGCGCCGGCGCGATAAATTTTGTGCTCCGCGCGGCGGGTCAGGCGCAACCCCTTGTCGCTCAGACGATAGAAGCTGCGGCGGCCGATGCGCACCACGTCCAGCCACTCCTCCTTGTTCAGGCGAAACAGCGCCGTACGCACAAAGCGTTCGCCAAACCCCAGCCCTTCGAGCAGGGCCGCCACGCTGCCGAGCCACACTTCACCCCCGCGCTGCAGCAGCGAATCGCCGTACAACGAAGCGATCAGCGAGGTCCCGCTAATCGGCATCGCCGTTACCGCCTGTTGAATAAAATTATCAAGCCTGCTCATCTGATTCATTCCGTTGCCCGTTATTAGTCCATGACGAATCATAGCACAGGGAACTCCCGGCAGGCGCGCTGCGTCCCGCCGGGGATTTCATCGCCCGGCCGAGCTGCGAGGCGCGGGCCGGGAGGCACTGACCTAGCCGTTGGCGGCAACCTTGCGCAGATCGAACACCCGGCAGGCTTTCCCTTCCGAGCGCGGGATGCTGCCGCAGTTGACGATGCTGATATCGGTGGAGATCCCGACCATCGACTTGATGCGGTGACGCAGATGATGGCAGATCTGGCAGCGCTGCTCGTGGCTCAGCGACAGGCTGCTCTCTTTCAGCTCCACGCGTACCGAAAGTGAATCAAGATGCCCGCGACGATTGACCTCCAGCTGGTAGTGCGGCGCCAGATGCTCCACCTTGAGGATCTCCTCCTCCAGCTGCGACGGGAAGACGTTGACGCCGCGAATGATCAGCATGTCGTCGCTGCGTCCGCTGATGCGATCCATCCGCCGCATGCTGCGTGCAGTGCCCGGCAGCAGGCGGGTCAGATCGCGGGTGCGGTAGCGGATCACCGGCAGCGCCTCTTTGGTCAGGGTGGTAAACAGCAGCTCGCCGTGTTCGCCATCCGCCATCGGCGTGCCGTCGTGCGGGTTGACCACCTCCGGGTAGAAATGATCTTCCCAAATGGTCGGGCCGTCGGCGGTTTCCAGACACTCCATCGCCACCCCCGGCCCCATGACTTCCGAAAGTCCGTAGATATCCAGGGCGGTGATCCCGAGACGGCGCTCGATTTCCGCCCGCATTGCCAGCGTCCACGGCTCGGCGCCGAATACGCCAACCCGCAGGGAGCAGCGGCTGGCGTCGCCGCCCATCTGCCGCTCGAGCTCTTCAATCAGGTTCAGGCAGTACGAGGGCGTAACCATAATCATATCCGGCTGAAAATCGCGGATCAGCTGCGCCTGTTTCTCCGTCTGGCCGCCGGACATCGGGATCACCGTGGCGCCCAGGCGCTCCGCGCCGTAGTGCGCGCCAAGTCCGCCGGTGAACAGGCCGTAGCCGTAGGCAACGTGGATTTTGTCCTTCGCCGTGCCGCCCGCCGCGCGCAGGGAGCGGGCGACGATGTTAGCCCAGGTATCAATGTCGTTTTGCGTGTAGCCCACCACCGTCGGCTTGCCGGTGGTTCCCGAGGAGGCGTGGATGCGCACAATCTGCTCCATCGGCACCGCAAAGGTATCGAACGGGTAGTTATCGCGCAGATCCTGCTTGGTGGTGCACGGGAACTTGCTCAGGTCGCTCAGTTCATGGAAATCGTCAGGATGCACCCCCGCCGCGTCAAACTTGCGGCGGTACATCGGAACGTTGTCGTAAGCGTGTTTCAGCGTCCACTTCAGACGCTGGGTTTGCAGAGCCTGTAATTCGTCACGAGAAGCGTTTTCAATCGGATCTAATTTTGTATTAGTTATCATTTTAGGGTACTCGCAGGTAAATTAGCTCACACTCGCTCGAGGATCATGGCAATGCCCTGACCCACGCCAATACACATCGTACACAGGGCGTAGCGCCCGCCGCGGCGCTGCAGCTCAAGGCTCGCGCTCAGCGCCAGCCGGGCGCCGCTCATTCCCAGCGGATGGCCGAGGGCGATGGCGCCGCCGTTGGGGTTAACGTGCGCGGCATCGCCCGCCACGCCCAGCTGTCTGAGCACCCCCAGCGCCTGGGCTGCGAAGGCTTCGTTCAGTTCAATGACGTCCATATCGTTGATATTCAGCCCCGCGCGCTCCAGTACCTTGCGCACGGCGGGCACCGGCCCGAGCCCCATCAGCCGTGGTTCAACCCCCGCCGTGGCCATCGCCACGATGCGCGCCCGCGGCGTTAGGCCCTGGGCCAGCGCCTGCTGTTCGCTGGCGATAATCAGCGCTGCGGCGCCGTCGTTGACCCCGGAAGCGTTTCCGGCGGTGACTACGCCGCCCTTGCGGAACGGGGTTTTTAGCTGTGAAAGCTGCTCCAGGGTGGTCTCCGCCCGCGGATGTTCGTCGTCGCAAACGGCGCTGACCGCCCCTTTCTTGCCGATAATCTGTACCGGGACGATCTCCTGCGCCAGGATGCCGTTACGCTGGGCCTTCGCCGTCAGCTGCTGGCTGCGCAGGGCGAAGGCGTCCTGATCGGCGCGGCTAATATTTAACAACTCGGCTACATTCTCCGCCGTTTCCGGCATGCTGTCAGTGCCAAATTGCTGCTGCATGAGCGGGTTCACAAAACGCCAGCCGATGGTGGTATCAAACAGCTCCGCCTGACGCTGGTAAGGCGCGCTGGCCTTACCCATCACAAACGGCGCCCGCGACATCGACTCCACGCCGCCGGCAATCATCAGGTCGGCGTCCCCGGCCCTGATGGCGCGGGCGGCAAAGCCGATTGCGTCCAGTCCGGAGCCGCACAGGCGGTTGATAGTGGTGCCGGAGACACTCTGCGGATAGCCCGCCAGCAGCGTCGCCATATGCGCCACGTTGCGGTTATCTTCTCCGGCCTGGTTGGCGCAGCCGAAAATCACGTCGTCAATGCAGCCGGGATCGAGGCGCGGATTGCGGCTCAGCAGCTCGCGCAGCGGAACGGCGGCCAAATCGTCTGCCCGCACGCTGGCGAGCACCCCGCCGTAGCGGCCGATGGGCGTACGAATTCCGTCACAAATAAAGGCGTCGCGCATCAGACTTCTCCTGTGATTGTGCCGCCGATGCGGTGCGATTTGCCGCGAAACAGGGCCACAATTTTCTGTTGTTGGTTAACGATTTCGATGTCGTAGACGCCGGTCAGTTTGCCCTGCTGCCTGACCCGCGCGGTGGCGACCAGCCGGTCGCCGGCGAAGGCCGGGCGCAGAAAGTCGATGCTCGCCGCCGAGGCCACTGCCGCCAGCCCCTGGCTGTTGCAGGCGTAGGCAAAAGCGGTGTCGGCGAGGGAAAAGAGCTGCCCGCCGTGGCAGGTTTGATGGCCGTTAAGCATGTTCGGCGCGACGGTCATAGTCATCTGCGCGTAGCCTTCGTCCATCTCAATAATGTCGATCCCCAGCGTTTGGGCGCAGGTATCGAGTTCGTACATCGCGCGCGCGTTGCGCCAGGCCTTATCGTTCATGACGCATCTCCTGCAGCGCCTTCTGGCGCAGTAGCGAACAGGGGCGATAGCGCTCCTCGCCGTAGTGCTGCTGGAGGTTTTCCAGCAGGTGCAGCACGCGGTTCCAGCCCAGTCGGGCGCCCCACGCCAGCGGACCGTGCGGATAGTTCACCCCGAGGCGCATCGCGGTATCGATATCCGCTGGCTCGGCCACCCCTTTCTGCACCGCATCCAGCGCCTCGTTTACCAGCATCGCCACCGTGCGCCACACCAGCAGCCCCGGATAGTCGGCAATCTGCAGCACTTTTTTGCCCTGCTGCTGAAAATAGTGCACCGCTTTATCGGTGGCCGACTGCGGGTTAGACTCCGCGCTCGCCAGCACCACCGTCTCCCCGGCGCTGTGGTCATAGACCACTACCGGACGACCGTACTGGGCGCTCAGGGCCTCGGCGGTTTGGCCTTCGGTCTCCATCAGCAGCAGCTCGTCAATTTCCGTGACATTGTCACGTTTATCGCTCACCTTCAGCGCCCCTGCCGGGTCGGCCACCGCGCTGAGGGCCAGATCCGCCTGGGCATCCAGCGGCCAGCGGTACACGCCCTGCCCGCTCTTTTTGCCCAGCCGACCGGCCAGCGCCAGCTCCTGCTGCAGCAGCGAGGGAAGGAAGCGCCGGTCCTGCCAGAAGGCGTTGAATACCGAACAGGTCACCGCGAAGTTGACGTCCTGGCCGATCAAATCGGTCAGCGCCAGCGGCCCCATCGGGAAGCCGCCGCCGTCGCGCAGCGCGGCGTCAATAACCGGCGCGGAAGCCACCTGCTCCTCCAGCGCCCGCCAGGCTTCGGCGTAGAACGGCCGCGCGACGCGATTGACGATAAACCCCGGCGTTGAGCGGCAGCGCACCGGCTGCTTGCCCCACGCGGTGACGCACAGGCACAGCTGTTCGACCACTTCCGGCGAGGTGGCCAGGCCGCTGACCACTTCCACCAGCCGCATCACCGGCGCCGGGTTAAAGAAGTGCAGGCCGGCCACGCGCTCCGGGTGCTTCACTCCGGCGGCAATCGCGGTAATCGAAATCGAGGAGGTGTTGCTGGTCAGCAGCGTCGAGGGCGAGCAGATCTCCGCCAGCTGGCTGAACAGCGTTTTTTTAACCTCAGGACGCTCAGAGGCCGCCTCAATCACCAGCTGCGCCGGCGCCAGCGCGGCCAGCTCCGTCGTCGGCACGATGCGGGCCAGCAGCGCCTCGGCCTGCTCTGCGGTCAGCCTGCCGCGCGCGACGCGCGAGGCCAGTCGCTGACGAATACCCTCCACCGCACGGGTTAGCGCATCGGCGGCGATATCATAGAGCAGCACCTGATGTCCGGCGCCAGCGGCGACTTCCGCAATCCCTGAGCCCATGGTGCCGCCGCCGATCACGGCGACAAGATGCAGTGTTGTGCTCATAGGTTATTTCCCGCTGAACTGTGGTGGACGTTTGGCGAGGAATGCGCTCACGCCTTCGCGGTAGTCGGCGCTGCGTCCGGCCAGGCGCTGGTAGTCGCGCTCTAAATCAAGCTGGGCGTCAAGGCCGTTGGTTTCCGCGGCCAGCAGGGCTTGCTTAATCAGGCCGAGGCCAAAGGTCGGCTGCGCCGCCAGATGGCGGGCCAGCTGAAGGCTGGTATCCGCCAGCTCGGCGTCTTCCACCAGCTGCCAGATCATCCCCCACTGAGCGGCCTGTTCGGCGCTGAGCTTCCCGCCCAGCAGCGCCAGCCCCATCGCCCTGGCGCGTCCGGCAACCCGCGGCAGGAACCAGCTGCCGCCGCAGTCGGGCACCAGTCCGAGCCTGCTGAAGGCCATCACGAAGCTGGCGGATCGCGCGGCGAGCACCATGTCGCAGCCCAGCGCCAGGGTTGCCCCGGCCCCGGCCGCCACGCCGTTAACCGCCGCAATCACCGGCTTCGGCAGCGCCGCCAGGCGGCGCACCAGCGGGTTATAGAAACGCTCCACCGACAGCCCCAGATCCGGCGCCGGGCCGTTGGGGTCAACGTTGCGGTCGTTAAGATCCTGGCCGGCGCAAAATCCGCGTCCGGCGCCGGTGATCAGCAGGCAGCGCACGCTGTCGTCACGCTCGGCCTGGGTCAGGCACTCGGCGAGCTGCTGATGCATCAGGTCATTAAAGCTGTTCAGGCGATCCGGACGGTTAAGGGTAATCGTCATCACGCCCTGTTCTACGGTGCTGAGAATAAAAGCTTCCACCATTAGCGTCCTTTAAATTGCGGGGTACGTTTTTGTAAAAAGGCGTCGATGCCTTCGCGTCGATCTTCCGTCGCGCTGAGCAGCGTAAACAGCTGGCGCTCCTGCTGGAGCCCGGCCTGCAGCCCCACCTCCTGCGACTGACGCAGCGCCTGCTTCGCCGCCCGCAGCGCCAGCGGCGAGTGGCGGGCTACGGTGGCGGCCAGCCTGAGGGCATATTCATCGGTTAACGCCGGCGGATAGATATCGCTCACCAGCCCGGCCTGCTGCGCTCGCCGGGCGTCAATGGCTTCGCCGGTCAGCACCATACGGCTGGCCAGCGCCTTGCCGACGCAGCGGATCAGCCGCTGGGTGCCGCCCGCGCCGGGCATAATGCCGAGGGTGATTTCCGGCACCCCGAAGCGGGCGTTATCCCCCGCGACCACCAGGTCGCAGAGCAGCGCCAGCTCGCAGCCCGCGCCGAGGGCGTAGCCGTTCACTGCCGCAATCAGCGGTTTCGGGAAGGCGTCAATTCGCGCCCACAGGAGGGGGCGAATATCATCGAACGTGGCCGGGAGATCTTTTTCCGCCATTTCGTTCAGGTCGGCGCCAGCGGCAAAGAAGCGCTGGCCGCCGCTAATCACGCAGGCGCTCACCTCCGCGTCTGCCGCCGCGGCTTCCAGCGCCTCGGCAAGCTGCGTCAGCAGCGCATTATTGAGCGCATTGCGCGCCTGCGGCCGGTTGAGGGTCAGATGCAGCACCCGCTCGTGGCGGCTAATCAGCAGTTCGCTCATGCCATCCCCCGGGCGTCAAAATCCACCACCACGTCGCCGCTGGTCGGCAGCGCCTGGCAGCTAAGCACGTATCCGGCCGCCAGCTCCTCCGCTTCGAGGCTGTAGTTTGCCGCCATCGCCACTTCCCCGCGCAGCACCTTGCATTTGCAGGTGGCGCAGACGCCGCCTTTACAGGCGAACGGCAGATCCGCCCCCTGGCGCAGCGCCGCGTCGAGAATGCTGTCATCCTCCGCGCTGAGGGCCACCAGCTGGTCGCGGCCGTCCTGACGAATGGTGACGGTGCGGCCCTCGGCCTGCACCCCGGTCGCGCGCTTAACGCTGCTGCCTGGGGTATTAAAACGCTCAAGATGAATGCTGTTCGCCGCCATTCCGAGCTCCCCCAGCGCGGCCTCAGCGTCATCCATCATCAGCGCCGGGCCGCAGATAAAGGCCTCGTCGAAGCGGCTGAAGTCCAGCAGCCGGCCGGAGAGCGCGCGCAGCTTAGCGCCGTCGATGCGCCCCTGCAGCAGATCGCTGTCCATTGATTCCTGGCTAAACAGGTGCACCACCTGCAGCCGCTGCGGATAGCGGTCTTTCAGGTCCGCCAGCGCCTGGCGAAACATCATGCTGTGGCTGCTGCGGTTGCCGTAAATCAGGGTGAAGCGGCTTTGCGCTTCGGTGGCGAGCGTGGCGCCAATAATCGCCATCATCGGCGTAATGCCGGAGCCGGCGGCAATCGCCAGGTATTCACCGCGCCTTTCGGCCTGCGGCTGGTAGCCAAAATGGCCCTGCGGAACCATCACCTCCAGGGCCATGCCCTGGTGGATATCGTTCTGCGCATAGCGGGAGAAGCGGCCGCCGTCGATGGCCTTCACCGCCACGCTGATTTCGGCCGGGGAGCGGCTGCGGCAGATGGAGTAGCAGCGCCGCAGCTCTTCCCCGCCGAGGCGGGCTTTTACGGTCAGGTGCTGGCCGGGACGGAAGGCGTACTCGGTCTGCAGCGCGTCGGGGATAGCAAAGGTAATGGTCACCGCATCGCGGGTTTCCGGCTCCACTCTCGCGACGGTAAGCGAATGAAACGTCGTCATGGCAACCTCAAATACATTTAAAGTAATCAAAGGGTTCGCGGCAGCTGTCGCAGCGGTAGAGCGCTTTGCAGGCCGTGGAACCGAATTCGCTAATCAGCGAGGTGTGGACGCTGCCGCAGCGCGGGCAAACCACCTCCTGCGGCATATCGGCGTGGCAGGCGTGCCCCTGCGGCGGGCTGATCCCGTACTGGCGCAGGCGCTCGCGGGCCGCCTGATTCATCCAGTCGGTGGTCCACGGCGGGTCAAGCTGCAGGACAATATGCACCGGCGTGTAGCCGTGGCGGGCCATCGCCGCGCGGATCTCGCCCAGCAGATGCTCCGTTGCCGGGCAGCCAGAGTAGGTCGGCGTAAAGCCAATCACCCAGCCCTCGCCGCGCGGCGCCACGCTGCGCACCATCCCGAGGTCGGTAATGGTCAGCACCGGCACTTCCGGGTCGGAGATCTCGCTGAGCAGGGCCCAGATAGCGTGCACGTCGGCGGGGGCGATCGCGGTCAGTCGTTGCATAGCCACCTCCTGCTACCACTGCTGGCCGGGATAGGCGCGCTGCAGATACTGCATCTCCGCGAGCATCGGTCCGAGGTGTTCGCTGTGCAAACCCTGCTTGCCGCCGCTGCGAAACGCCGCTTCCTGCGGGATCTGCAGGCCCGACTCCAGCAGCGCGGTATGCACCGTGCTCTGCCACGCCCCCTGAAGCTCGCGCGGGTCGACGGCAATTCCCTGCTCGACCAGGCTCAGCTCCAGCGCGTCGGCCATAAACAGCTCGCCGGTAAAGCGCCACAGGCCATCGACCGCCTGCTGCATTTTTTGCGCAGAAAGCGGCGTGCCGTTGCCCAGACGTTCGAGCCAGCCGCGGCTAAAGCGCAGGTGGTAGCGCACCTCCTTCAGTCCCTTGGCGGCGATCGCGGCAATTTGCGCATCGCGGCTCTCTACCAGGCGGGTGAACAGCGCCACGTGCCAGGCGTCGATAAAGAACTGGCGGACGAGGGTGTCGGCGAAGCTGCCGTTCGGCTGCTCCACCAGCAGCAGGTTGTGGAACTGGCGCTCATCGCGGCCAAAGGCGAGCGTGTCTTCGTCCCCGCTCCCCACCAGCTCCGCCGCATAGGTAAGGAAGTTACGCGCCTGGCCGAGCAGGTCGAGGCCGATATTGGCCAGCGCCAGGTCAATCTCCAGCTCCGGCGCGTGGCCGCACCACGCCCCCAGGCGCTGGGCCAGCACCAGGCCGTTATCGCCCAGACGCAGAGCATAGGTTGCAACGGGATTCAGGTTATTCATCGCTGCCTCACATATGTTCCATGCCGTCCGGCACGCTGTAGAAAGTGGGATGGCGGTAAATTTTGCTCTCCGCCGGGTCAAAGAATTCGCCGCGCTCTTCCGGCTGCGAAGCGATGATTTCGCTGGCCTTGACCACCCACAGCGAGCAGCCTTCGCTGCGGCGGGTGTAGACGTCGCGGGCGTTTTCCAGCGCCATCTGGTCGTCGGCGGCGTGCAGGCTGCCGACGTGGCGGTGCGAAAGTCCCTGTTTGCTGCGGACAAAAACTTCATATAACGGCCAGTAAACGTTGCTCATGTGGTGCTCCTTACGCCGCGTCGCGGGAGTGTTGTTTTTGCGCGTGGGCCAGCGCGGCTTCCCGCACCCATGCCCCCTCTTCCCAGGCTTTACGCTTGGCGGCCAGCCGTTCATGGTTGCAGATCCCGCGACCGCTAATGACCTCGTTCAGCTCCTGCCAGTCAATCTCGCCGAAACGGTAGCGGCCGCTGGCCTCGTCGAAGCGCAGTTCCGCGTCCGGGACGGTCATCCCGAGGAGCTCGACCTGCGGCACGGTGTTGTCGACAAAGCGCTGGCGCAGCTCATCGTTGGAGTGCAGCTTGATCTTCCACGCCATGCTGCGCGCGCTGTTGGGCGAGCTGTCATCGCTGGGGCCAAACATCATCAGCGCCGGCCACCAGAAGCGGTCGATCGCGTCCTGCAGCATCCGCCGCTGCTCGTCACTGCCCTGGGCCAGCACCATGCAGGCGTCAAATCCCTGGCGCTGGTGGAAGCTCTCTTCCTTGCAGATTTTGACCATCGCCCTGGCGTACGGGCCGTAGGAGGTGCGGCACAGCGCCACCTGGTTGACGATGGCGGCGCCGTCCACCAGCCAGCCGATCACGCCGATATCCGCCCAGCTCAGCGTGGGGTAGTTAAAAATAGAGGAGTACTTCATCCGCCCGTCGAGCATCTTCTGATAGAGATCTTCCCGGGCGCAGCCGAGGGTTTCCGCCGCGCTGTACAGATAGAGGCCGTGGCCGGCCTCATCCTGCACTTTAGCCAGCAGGATTGCCTTGCGGCGCAGCGTCGGCGCGCGGGTGATCCAGTTCCCTTCCGGCAGCATGCCGACAATTTCGGAGTGCGCATGCTGGCCAATTTGGCGGATCAGCGTCTGGCGATAGGCATCGGGCATCCAGTCCTGCGGCTCGATGGCCGTATCCTGCGCGATGCGCTGGTCAAAGCGTTGTTCTTCTGTCACGTCATCACCTTTATGATTCCTATAAATTAAACAAATCAATTTTCGTGAATCGCTTTGTTTTATAAAAGTTACACTCTGGTTAAATAAAACCACAAATTTTGTTTGTTCTTTTTGTGACGATCGCCGCAAAACATTCCACTAACAGCGTAAATACAACAACATACGGCGCACACTCACGCCGCCATCGATCACAATGTTAATAAATTATTAAATATAGGCTTGCATTTAATGATTCATAAAATAACTATTTATAGATATTTCACGTAACACATCTGGAGATTCGCGATGCAGCAGTTAGCCAGCTACTTATCCGGCGCCTGGCAGACCGGCCGGGGCCGCACCCGTACTATTCACCACGCCATCAGCGGCGAAGCGCTGTGGGAAGTCTCCAGCGAAGGGCTGGATATGGCGCAGGCGCGCCGCTTTGCCATCGAGCGCGGCGGCAAAGCGCTGCAGGCCATGACCTTTATTGAGCGCAGCGCGATGCTCAAGGCGGTGGCCAAACACCTGCTGGAGCACAAGGCTGACTTTTATGCTATTTCGGCGCAAACCGGGGCGACCCGCGCCGACAGCTGGGTCGATATCGAAGGCGGCATCGGCACGCTGTTTACCTATGCGGGACTGGGCAGCCGGGAGCTGCCGGACGATAATCTGTGGCCGGAAGATGAGCTTATCCCGCTGTCAAAACAGGGAGGCTTCGCCGCCCGCCACGTGCTGACCTCAAAGTCCGGCGTGGCGGTGCATATCAACGCCTTCAACTTCCCCTGCTGGGGGATGCTGGAGAAGCTGGCGCCAACCTGGCTGGCCGGGATGCCGGCGATCGTCAAGCCGGCCACCGCCACCGCGCAGCTGACCCAGGCGATGGTGAAGTCCATCGTTGACAGCGGCCTGGTGCCGGAAGGCGCCCTCAGCCTGATTTGCGGCGGTGCGGGGGATCTGCTCGAGCGTCTCGATAGCCAGGACGTGGTGACCTTCACCGGCTCCGCCGCCACCGGCCAGCAGCTGCGCGTGCACCCGAACCTGGTGGCGAAATCCATCCCCTTCACCATGGAAGCCGACTCGCTGAACTGCTGCGTGCTGGGGGATGACGTCACGCCGGAGCAGCCGGAGTTCGCGCTGTTTATTCGCGAAGTGGTGCGCGAAATGACCGCTAAAGCCGGGCAGAAATGTACCGCTATCCGCCGGATTATCGTGCCGCAGGCGCAGGTCAGCGCGGTAAGCGAGGCGCTGATCGCCCGCCTGGAGAAGGTGGTGGTGGGCGATCCGGCGCAGGAAGGGGTTAAAATGGGCGCGCTGGTAAATAGCGACCAGCGCCGGGACGTGCAGGAGAACGTCAATAAGCTGATTGCGGCCGGCTGCGAAATCCGCCTCGGCGGCCGGGCGGACCTCAGCGCCGCCGGGGCCTTTTTCCCGCCAACGCTGCTGTTCTGCCCGCAGCCGGATGAAACCCCGGCGGTGCATGCCATCGAAGCCTTCGGCCCGGTAGCAACCCTGATGCCGTACCAAAACCGAGAACACGCCCAGACCCTCGCCCGGGCGGGCGAAGGCAGCCTGGTGGGGACGCTGGTCACCGCCAGCGGCGAGCTGGCGCGATCGTTTATTCTCGGCGCCGCCCGCTGCCACGGCCGTATTCAGATCCTCAACGAAGAGTCGTCCGCCGAGTCCACCGGCCACGGTTCTCCGCTGCCGCAGCTGGTTCACGGCGGCCCGGGCCGCGCAGGAGGCGGCGAAGAGCTCGGCGGGCTGCGGTCGGTGAAGCACTATATGCAGCGCACGGCGGTTCAGGGCAGCCCGACCATGCTGGCCGCCATCTCCAGACAGTGGGTCCGCGGCGCGCAGGTGGCCGAAGACCGCGTTCACCCGTTCCGCAAATATTTCGAAGAGATCCAGCCCGGCGACAGCCTGCTGACGCCGCGCCGCACGCTGAGCGAGGCGGATATCGTCAATTTTGCCTGCCTGAGCGGCGACCACTTCTACGCCCACATGGATAAAATTGCCGCCGCCGAGTCGATTTTCGGCGAACGCGTAGTACACGGTTACTTCCTGATCTCCGCTGCCGCCGGGCTGTTCGTCGATGCCGGCGTCGGACCGGTTATCGCCAACTACGGCATGGAAAATCTGCGCTTTATCGAGCCGGTGAAGCCGGGAGACACCATCCAGGTACGCCTGACCTGCAAGCGTAAAACGGTCAAACGCCAGCGCACGGCGGAAGAGAAAGCCACCGGCGTCGTCGAGTGGGCGGTAGAGATATTTAACCAGCACCAGCAGCCGGTGGCGCTCTACTCCATTCTGACCCTCGTTGCCCGCCAGCACGGCGACTTCCCGGCCTGACGGCAAAACGCCTACCCCATCGCCCCGGGTCATGGCCGCAGCGCCCCCCCCGGGGCATAACTGGCAAATCTGACAAACAACCTGGCAAGAGCAAACAAACGCCTGATGGCCCGGCGCTGATAGCTTAGTGCTACTGAAGCCGACTTTCGCAGCGGCAAGGCACAACACAACAATAAGACGAGGTCACAATGGCAAACGGCTCGATTCTTTCCCCACGTAAAACGGCTTTGGCCCTGGCGGTCGCCCTGTTTTGCGCCTGGCAAACGCCGGTACTGGCGCACGGTAGCGAAGCGCATATGGTCCCGATGGACAAGACGCTGCAGGAGTTTGGCGCCGACGTGCAGTGGGACGACTATGCCCAGATGTTTACGCTGATCAAAGACGGCGCCTATGTCAAAGTGAAGCCCGGCGCTAAAACGGCCATCGTCAACGGCAAGCCGCTGAACCTGCAGGTTCCGGTGGTGATGAAAGAGGGTAAAGCCTGGGTTTCCGAGACCTTTATTAACGACGTATTCCAGTCCGGCCTCGATCAAACCTTCCAGGTTGAAAAACGCCCCCACCCGCTCAACTCCTTAACCTCGGCGGAAATCAGCGAAGCGGTCACCATCGTCAAAGCGGCGCCGGAGTTCCGCCCGAATACGCGCTTCACTGAAATCTCCCTCCACGAGCCGGATAAGGCGGCGGTGTGGGCCTTTGCCCTGAACGATACCGCCGTGGACGCGCCGCGTACCGCCGACGTGGTGATGCTCGACGGGAAGCACGTTATCGAAAGCGTGGTCGATTTACAGAACAAGAAGATCCTCTCCTGGAAAGCGATTAAAGACGCCCACGGCATGGTGCTGCTCGACGATTTCGCCAGCGTGCAAAACATCATCAACGCCAGCGATGAGTTTGCCGCGGTGCTGAAAAAGCACGGCATCACCGATACCAAAAAGGTGATCACCACCCCGCTGACCGTCGGCTACTTTGACGGCAAAGATGGCCTCAAACAGGATGCGCGGCTGCTGAAGGTGGTGAGCTATCTGGATACCGGCGACGGCAACTACTGGGCGCACCCGATTGAGAACCTGGTGGCGGTGGTCGATCTCGAGCAGAAGAAAATCATCAAGATTGAGGAAGGTCCGGTGATCCCGGTGCCGATGGAGTCCCGCCCTTACGACGGCCGCGACCGCGTGAAGCCGGCGGTGAAGCCGCTGGATATCACCGAGCCGGAGGGCAAAAACTACACCATCACCGGCGATATGATCCACTGGCAGAACTGGGATTTCCACCTGCGCCTGAACTCGCGCGTCGGGCCGATTTTGTCCACCGTGACCTACAACGACAACGGTAAAAAGCGCCAGATGATGTACGAAGGCTCCCTCGGCGGGATGATTGTGCCGTACGGCGATCCGGACGTCGGCTGGTACTTTAAGGCCTATCTCGACTCCGGCGACTACGGGATGGGCACCCTGACCTCGCCTATCGTGCGCGGCAAAGACGCGCCGGCCAACTCGGTGCTGCTGGATGAAACCATCGCCGACTACACCGGCACGCCGACCACCATCCCGCGCGCCGTGGCGATCTTTGAGCGCTATGCCGGGCCGGAGTACAAGCACCAGGAGATGGGCCAGCCCAACGTCAGCACCGAGCGTCGCGAGCTGGTGGTGCGCTGGATAAGCACCGTCGGCAACTACGACTACATCTTTGACTGGGTCTTCCACGAGAACGGCACCATCGGCATCGACGCCGGCGCCACCGGCATTGAGGCGGTGAAGGGCGTGCTGGCGAAGACCATGCACGATCCGAGCGCCAAAGAGGATACCCGCTACGGGACGCTGATCGACCATAATATCGTCGGCACCACCCACCAGCATATCTACAACTTCCGCCTCGATCTCGACGTCGACGGCGAGAACAACAGCCTGGTGGCAATGGACCCGGAAGTGAAGCCGAATACCGCCGGCGGCCCGCGCACCAGCACCATGCAGATTAACCAGTACGCCATCGATACGGAACAGAAAGCGGCGCAGAAATTTGACCCGGGTACCATCCGCCTGCTGAGCAACACCACGAAAGAAAACCGGATGGGTAACCCGGTGTCGTACCAGATAATCCCTTACGCCGGCGGGACGCATCCGGTGGCAACCGGCGCCAAGTTTGCTCCCGATGAGTGGATCTATCACCGCCTGAGCTTTATGGATAAACAGCTGTGGGTCACCCGCTATCATCAGGAAGAGCGCTACCCGGAAGGCAAGTATCCCAACCGTTCGATTCACGATACCGGCCTTGGTCAGTACGCAAAAGATAACGAGTCGCTGGACAACCATGATGACGTGGTGTGGATAACCACCGGCACCACCCACGTGGCGCGCGCCGAAGAGTGGCCGATTATGCCTACCGAATGGGCCCACGCGCTGCTGAAGCCGTGGAACTTCTTCGATGAAACCCCAACCCTGGGCGAAAAGAAGAAGTAGACGGAGCCCTGCTGAAGCAAGACGGCCTAACGCCGCCGGAGCCCTCTCCGGCGGCGTTTTTTTATTATCAGGCTCCGCCGCTGTTCCATGACTGAACCTTGAAACGCAGCCTGCCTGAAATCCCCGGCACCGAGGGCCGCTTATTGCCGCCGGCGTCAACGGTCACGCTTTCAACCGGGATCGTAACCTCGCAGGCGGCATCGGCGGTGATCTGCGGGTCGAGCACAATATCGGCGCTGGAAAATCCGCTATCCTGCCACGCATATTTTATCCTCCATGCCCCGCTGTCGTCCGCCGGCGGCACGATTTCAAGAATCAGCGAGTTACGAAACAGATATCCGCCCTCAAAGTGCTCATTGAACCAGAAGCGTTTATCAATTTCATAATCCGGGATCTTGACCCCGAGTATCAGGCTGTAGGCCAGCGAGCGCCGGGTTTTCTGCACCCGCGCGCGTTTGGACAAAAAGACGCTGGAGAGGTATTGCGAAGATGAGCCTCGCTGATTCCACTCTTTTTGCGTCAGGCAGGCAACGGAGTCCTCTTCCGAGACCCGGCGGGTTAACGACCAGGGCTTACCTCGCGGCGAGGCAATCGCTTCTACCTGATAGATGGCGTCAATTTTCGTTGCATCCCCGCCCGCCGCTTTCACCGCCGCATCGGGAAGGCGAATGTCGCTGAGATCCAGCCATATATCCACCCGCACGTCGCCAAAAAGAAAGCGCGACAGGTTCTGAAACGCCTCCTCGCTATTCACGATGCCGAAATAGCCGGAGTGCGCGCGATAGGTGAAGGCCTTGGCGCAGGGCGCACCGATGGAACCGTCGTCATTCAGGCCGCTCAGCGTCGCATTCTCGATTTTTACCAGACCATCGCTGCCGTTGCCGACGAAGGTTCGCGATAGCCCGGCCGCCGCGTCGTAATCCATGCGGTTGGTGCCGACCATCGTGAAGATACGCGACGATGCGAGGCGGGATTCAGGTATCAAATCGACCCGCTGATAGCGGCCATAGGCCTGCTGAAGGTTGAGATACTGGGCCATGCGATCGCGGCTAAAGTTGGTGACGCTGCTCTGCCACGGCAGATCGGGAATATTGATGCCCGCAAAATCAATCCCGTTATGCGGCGTCGCGTAGGTAAAAAACTTATCGACGCTTTTCGCCATCCCCTGAGGATCAAGCTCCGCATTTTGCAGGAAAGCGCGGCACACCAGTCCTCCCATCGAGTGGGCCACCAGATAGCAGCGAAAATCGGCCGCTGCCTGCACGCCGCTGTTTGGATTATCCAGCAGCAGCTGCCTGACCTGCGCCAGCAGGCTGGAAAGCCCCGCGGCGGCCGCCAGGATGTCCGGGGTGCTGCCGGAGCCCAGCAGCGTGGAGGCCTCGTCGTAATAGCGATAGACGATCACCGATTTGTCATCCAGCGTATTGCCGGTGGGTTTTCCCATCGGGTCGAACGCCCAGCCCGCGTCGGTGATATCCAGCCCCTGCTCAAAAACATCGCTGTAGCCAAACTCCGATGCCAGGCGAATAACGGGTGATTCAAAATAAAACTTTCTCGGCCGCTCTTTCTGACTCACAGAAGCGCGCAGCATCGTTGAGCCAAGATTAAAACCATTAAACGGATCTGCTGTAGTCTCATTGATCTCGCGCTGGGTCATGGCATAACCGCGAACGTAGATAATGGGATAAAAAGGCGCTTTTTTATTCGTCATTTTATTTTCCTGACCGCATTTAATTATTATCAGGGATGTCGCGAGAGCCCGTAGAGCCCCTTAAACTTGTCGTTTGTGGCGGAGGTGACCAGCACTGACCATGAATAATGAAATAGGTTAACTTTCGCCGGCCAGGCTCCGCGATTGCCCTCGACAGTCCACAAAATACCGTCAGCATAGCGCTGCACGATACCGACGTGGCCTTGCCAGGCCGTCTCCTTCACTTTGCTGGGGTCAACCCTCAGCCAGCAGATAATATCGCCCGGCTGCGGCGGGTTGCTCAGCGAGGGAGTATAGGAATAGCCCAATGATTTCATTTTGTTGTGCAGCGCCTGCGCCGACGTTTGATAGCCAAATAGCGGCTCCGCGCCCAGCGCCTGGCTAAAACAGTAGCTGACAAACGCGGCGCACCAGCTTTGTCCCTGCTTCCCGTGGCCGGCGAAATACCTTTTAATATCAGGGCCATAATTGTCAGACGCCCCTTCACCCTGTCCGACTTCCGCCAGCGCTATCTTAAGCGCCGCCTGGCCGGTTTTGCTGCCGCCCGTCACCGGCGGCAAGGACGGCGGCTGTGCGTGTGGCACGATCCCGCTATGCTTACCCAGCGCCGCATCCAGCGCCCAGCGGGTATGGGGACCGACCTTACCATCGACAACCAGCGGCTGGCCGGAGGAGTCAACGTTGGCAACCTGAAATGCTTCTACCGATTTTTTTACCAGCGCATCAAATTTATTACCTGGGGCCAGGCCAAATAATAGCTTTCGCAGATCGTCAACTAATTGCGCTACCGCAATACCTTCATCACCCATCTTTAACATAAAACCTCCGTCGAGCTTTTGATGTTATTAAGCAGAATAAAACAGGCTCATGCATATAATAATTAGCGCTAGCGTCATTTTTTAAAACCAGTGCAGGCGTGGGTCACCATTACGCCCGGAAAAATAAATTTCAGATATAAAAAACACGGGGAGAGCCCCGAAAGAAGGTGTGAAATAAATCGCCAGAGTCAGAATAGAATCGTGCGGTGGCTGAGCTTAAACGCAACGCTACCTTTTTAGGGTAGCCAGCTCTTTGCAGAGATCAAGCCGCCCGGCGGCACCTCCCCGGCTTTATCTGCGGGCAACCCGGCGACAGCGCCGCCGGGCTCGCTGAAATCGAGCAGGATTTTGCGCTCTCTTCCCTGCCGCTCGCTGTCGGCGATGGCTTCCCGCCAGCGCAGAAAAGGCAACACCTGCGCCGCGGGCATGGCGGTTTGAGGCAGCAGCTGCCAGATGTCGCTAAACGCCGCCCGCCACTCGCCGACGTCCAGCGGCGGCAGCGCCTCGCGCAGATGAAATTTGCTCACCCGCGCGCCGTAGCGCGACTGCGTCAGCGGCGCGCCGGAAAGTAAGCCCCAGGAGATAAGCGTCGAGGACGCCGGCAGCATGGCCAGCATCTCGCTGGCGGACTCGCCGCCCACCGCATCAAACAGCAGATCGGTCTGCTGCAGCACCTGCCCAAGCATGCCGCGATCCGTCGTCATCAGCGGATAGACCCCCTGCTGCTCCAGCCGTTCACGATGCTGCGGCGAACGAATCACCCCGCATACCGAACGCGCGCCCATCCGCAGCGCCCACTGGCCCAGCAGGCTGGCGCCGGATGAGGCGGCAGCCGTAAGGACGATATTTTTACCCGCCATCGGCCAGCGCCTGAGCATCAGCAGCGCGGTCAGCGGATTGATATAGCCCCGCGCGGCGAGCCTGTCGTCAATCTCGTCCGGCACCGGCACCAGCCACTCGCCGGCGATATCCAGATAGCTCTGCCAGGTCCCCTCGCCGCGCAGCGGCAGAACCCGCTGGCCGGGGGCTACGCCCGAGCCCGACGATGCGGCAACCACCACGCCAACGCCTTCATAGCCGGCAACGGCGGGAAGCGTCGTACGGTGGCGATAGGCGCCGGTGACGGGAATAAGATCGGAAGGGTTGAGCGGCGCATAGCGCATTTGCACGCGCACTTTCCCCGCCGCCAGCGCCGGCAGAGGCTGCGTGTGCAGGTCCAGCACGCGCGCCGGCGGCCCGTAACGGTGGTAGCAGATGGCATGGTTGAGCATCTTCAGCACCGCACGATAAAAGCAGGATGATAGCAGAATTTGCGCACTGGCCTACCCGTCGAGAGTGTGGCGAGCGGGGACGACAAAATCAGCGGCAATCAGATCCTTAATGCGATTCAGGCGCGGGTTCTCTTTTCTGTGATGCCAGACGAGGTAGAGATGGCTGCCGGGTGAAACCTCCGGCGGCGTTGGCGAAACCAGCCGTCCTTGAGCTAACGCCTCTGCGCAGTGATAGTCCGGCAAGACGCTCCAGCCCTGCCCCTCAATCACCATCTGGCGAATAATTCGCATATCTGCCACCGTTAACGCGGCCTGAACCGACGGTTGAGTCTGAAACATCTGATGCCATAGCGTTCTTATCAACGGCAGCTCTTCATCAAAGGCGATTAACGGCAGCTGGCTCAGCGCTTGCGCCGTCGGGTTGCGGCCAATCTGCTCGCTTAACGCCGGGCTGTGAACCAGCAGCATTCTTTCGCTGTGCAGCAGAAAATAACGATAGTTTTTTTCATCGGGGATGCTGGCGGTAATCGCAAAATCAACGCTTTCATCCTCCAGCATCGCGTAAATTCGCGACCTGTCGCCAATGGTAAAACGCACCCGATACCCCGCCTGAATCAAGCGGGACAGGGTAGATGAAAAACGATAGTAGACAAAGTCCGAAGAACCGACAAAAAAGACCGTACCACCCGCATCAGCCTGCGGGCGATAGCCGGCAATTTTGGCCTCTATGCCATCAATAAAGGGCGCCACAGAACGTGCCAGCTCCTCGGCCGCAGCCGTCGCCACCACTCCCCGAGCCTGGCGAACAAAAAGCGGTTTGCCGACCAGAGATTCCAGCGCCTGTATGTGCTGTGAAGCTGCGGGCTGGGTTATTCCCAACTCCTCGGCGGCGCGCGAAAAGGAGCCGCTTCGGTATGCTTCAAGAAATGTCCTCAGGTGGGTCAGGTGGCTCATACAGATTTGCTCTCAGACTATTGAGCCTTCAGGCTACCGCATCCCTGGCTGAACCGCCAAGGCGACGACGGCTAATTTGCCACAGCAGCAAGCCTAATCCCAACAGCGACAGCATCGCTCCGGCTATCCCCACATAGCTAATGCCGACGCGGGCAATAGTCACACCGCCTAATACGGAGCCAAGCGCAATTCCTGAATTAAAGCCGGCAATATTCAGCCCGGCGGCCACCCCGTGCGCATGCGGCGCATGCGGCTGCGCCACGCCGATCAGCCGCGCCTGCAGTGCCGGAACGGCGGCGAAAGTGAGCATGCCGAGCAGCGCAATCAGCACACCCATTATCCACGGCGATGAGCTGAACAGCCAGACTCCTGCGGTCACAATAACAATCCCCAGCACAATACACGCCGAAGCCCGATGAACACCCAGCGTATCGGTCATTTTGCCGCCAAGGATATTGCCCAACGCCGCCATCACGCCGTAAATCAGCATAAACAGGCTAACCGTCGCCGTTGTGACGCCGGTAAGAGAGGTCAATACCGGGGCAATATAGGTGTAGGCCGTAAACGAGCCGCCGTAGGCCAGCACGGTGACCAGCGCACCCGATAACAGAGCCGGGTTAACCATCGCCGCAAGGCTAGCAAAAACCGTCGCCCCCCGTTCGCTTTTAGGCGTAGGAAGCGCATTCTTCATGCCGAACAGCAGGCCGAAGAAGCCGATTGCTCCGAAGAGACCGATTGCCGCCATAACGTAACGCCAGGATACGTGCTCAGCCAGAACGGTACTTAGCGGCACGCCTATCGCCATCGCCAGCGTAAAGCCACCAAACACCACGGCCACAGCACCACCCGCTTTTTGTGGACCTGCTAAACGCGCTGCAGTGCTGGATGCCACGGCAAGAAAGAGACCATGCCCGAGTCCCGCCACGAACCGGGCGCTCAGCAACCACGTGAGATTCCCGGCAAAGGCGGCAACTACGCTGCCGAGCGTAAATACCACGGCGGTCACCAGCATAACGTTTTTACGGCTCCAGGACGCCGTGAGCGCGGTGAGTATTGGCGCGGCAACGGTCGCGCCCAGCGCGTAGGTCGTAACCGCCCCGCCGCTCTGTTCGACGCTGACGCCCAGACCGTGGGCCATCACGTCCGTCAGGCCAATTGGCACAAACTCAGCTAACCCCAGCGCGAACGCGCTAATGGTAAAGATATAGATAACGAGTGGCATAAACGCCTCCAGTAAGAGAGAGGCGTTCACCTTAATCGGCGTGGACATATAAATGAAATTATCTATTTTATAGAATATATAATCTATTTTATATGAACTGCATCGTTAGCCGACCGCTGCGGCGGCCGGGGATTTATCAGCCCGGCCCGTCGCTGGCGGCGGCCAGCAGCGGCACGATAAGATCGCTCAGCGGCGTCGGGATAGCGTGCTGGCGAGCGCGTCGCTGCACCACGCCGTTGCGAATATCCCACTCCAGCGGCAGCCCGGCCTCGCGGTCGATAAGAATGGAGGTGCTCAGATCGGCGGGCGCGCGGTGAAAGACCTCAACGATCTCCTGCGGCACGCTGTCGCTCAGTTTTGCACCCTCGGCGCGCGCGACGCTCAGGCACTCGCGCAAATAGGCTAAGGCCACGGCGGTAATATCCTCCCGGGCAAACATACCGGCGCGACGCCCCGCCAGCACCATCAGGCCGGCAACGGCGTTCTGCAGCAGCTTGCGCCACGCAACGGTCGTGAAATCATCGGCCAGATCCACGGCGCAGCGGGTCCCGCGCAGCGCGTCCTGCACCCGTCTGGCCTGCGCGGTGTCGGGTAGCGTCAGCCTCGGGGCCGCGCGCAGCCAGACGCAGGCGTCAGCTTCCCGCAGTGCCGGGAACCACACCACCGCAGGCAGCACCGTGGCGCCCGCAACTCTGGCGGCAAACTGCTCCTGCTGTTCAACGCCGTTTTGCAGCACGCAAACCAGGGTATTTTTATCGCACAGCGCCGTCAGCCATGCGCTAATGCCGTCAATCTGCGTCGCCTTCACCGCCACGAAAACCAGGTCGAACGGACGCGCAACGGCCGCGGGATCGATCAGTACCGGACCGGGAACGGTAATCTGTCCGCCGTCAAAGCGCAGCGATAGCTGCGGATGAGCGGTACGCCCGCAGACCGTCGGCGTACGACCGACTTCGTGCAGCGCTGCCGAGATGGTGGTACCGATGGCGCCGGGGCCTATCAGCGCAACTGCAGGTTCTTTCGACATGACGATCGCCTCCTGTTGAGTCAGCTCCCGCCCTGACGGCGGGAAGGAAAACAAACAGTAGCGATAAATCATCGCTTTCAGCAAGCCCTGCCGGCAGGAAAACGATTATTGGGGGTCCGCGGCCGGTTTAGCGGCTGACGGTCAGGGCGACGCTGCCGCGATTGTTATCGTACATCTGCCAGGCGTCGTTGGCATAAGCGTATAGATAGCCGCTTCTGGTCGGCGTAAAGCGGCATCCGCTGCCAATGACGAAGATCTGATGCAGTTGCTGAGGGACGGCGGGAACGGCGTCGGCGCCATTGGCGACCACGCCGATCAGCGCGAACCACGGCGCCGTGCCAACGCGCCTGCTCAGCCAAAAATCGACGTCCTGATTTTTAGTCGCCCCTTTCCACAGCATCTCCAGCTTATCGGCAACGGAAGCCAGAATCTGCGCCGCCTCGCCGGGGTAAAACTTCCCGTCATCGGTGCCGTCTGCATCGCAGGGAATCGAGCTGTCCATCCATTTTCCCGAGGCGCTGAACCGGTACTCGACGCCCGCCTCCAGCCAAACCCCAGTTTCGTTCCAGCGTTCGCGAGAAAAGACGTCGAACGTTACCGGATGCGCTGGCGTCAGCGCCCTGAGGCGCCGGTAGCCGCCGTGGAGCAGCGACGGCTGGCTTTGACGCTGCAGGACGCTGTTATCAACGTCGGCGCTGCCCGCCACAATCTGCGGTACCCCGCGCGGGCAGGTGTGCAGCAGCTTAAACACCCCGGTCACCGAATCGTGCAGCAGAGCCTGGGGGTCGGGCTTGAGCTGGGTAGCGATATCCGGATGCAGCTCAAGGCCGAGATCGCGTGCTTCGGACATCATCCACCGCAGCGGGATATCCGATAGGCCGCACTGCGCGTAGCCGCCGCCAACGTCGGAGTGCACGCCGACGAACCAGCGCTGCTTCACCCGCGGGTTTGCCGCCACGTTATCCCACAGCGTCGGGATAAAGCTTTGCCGCTGCTCGTCCAGCGCCAGCGCGTGGCGGGCATTTTTGACGATCGGGCTCAAGGAGGTATCGTGGAACGCATACTTTTTCGTGTCGTCCAGCAGGTTGGCTAAGGCCAGGTCGTCAGGGATCCCCAGCGACCCCACGGTTTCCCAGACGCCAATAAAATAGACAGGCACGCTCTCTTTGGTGGGATTTCCCGTGGCGACCTCATAGAAAGGCCGCCCGACGCTGGCTATCACCGCCGGCGCGCTGGCCGCCGGCTGGCGATAAAGGCTGAACAGCGCGTTGATGTCCTCCCAAACTTTATCGTCGCCGGTTCCGGCTCCGCCGGCATTTAATAAACCGCAGCGCGAGATCATTCCGCCAAGGCTTCTCACCGTATAAGCTCCGCGGCTAAAGCCAAATAACCATATTTTATCGCCGGGTCGATAGTTGGTGGCGAGCCAGTAATAGGCGCTAATAATATTTTTATCCAGACCGTCGCCTATGCCACCGCCGATATAACGATCGACAACGCCGCCGTCGGTGCCGACGCCGGGGTGATAATAGACGCGCTGGCCGCTATTTTCCGCCACGGCATTGCGCAGTTTGACCACGTTCGTCGGCGCGGATTTGCCATCATCAAGCTGCTGGGGGGTATTCCAGGTACCGTCACAAAAGACCAGTAAGTTCATATGAACCTCATCGACAGGCCGCATTAAAGGGGGTGTTTGACAAATTAAAAATAGCAGACTGTAATCGGATCGGCAGAACAAATGAAAAGACGCCCTCTTACTCCCCGCACGGTCGAGCGGCAGGCGCTGACGGCGATATTTGGCTAGCATGCTAAGCAAGTCAACGTTATTGCGGGGATCATCATGGGGACACAAACTCACCGGCCCGCCGTGCTGAGCGATATAGCCAAGCTGAGTTCATTGAACCAGTCGCAAAAGCTCGAGGCTATTTTTTCAACCTGTAACGAATACGAAGAAAATATAATTGGCTGGTATCAAAAGGAAGTAAAGAAAAAGCGCTGGCTCTCGTTGCTTCTTTTATTCACGGTATTTGCGGCGATTGTTGCTATTGCCGTTATTCAGATTTTCAGTCTCCCATTTATGCAAACTGACGCGGGTAAGCTGTGGTTAACCCAGATTTCACTGGGGCTGCTGACAATTGCGATGCTGCTATTTGTTGCCGACCGCGTGTTTCGCCTGACCGACGGTTGGATGAACTATATTCGAACAATTATTGCCATTGAGACGCGCTATGCGGAGTTTATTAGCGGATGGATCCAAAACGATGCTTCCGGTCACGCGGACGCGGATTTGCATTATATAAACGCCGCCGGGATTGCCGCGGCGTTTATTAATGATATCCACCGCATCCAGCAGCAGGAAACCCAGGCGTGGTCAAGCCAGCTTACGGAATCTATCGGCCTGCTGGGATCGCTGCTCAAAGAGCAGCAGAGCAAGGCAGCGGGGCAGAAGCAAAATCAGCCGCAGAACGGCGGCGGCCAGCGCCACACGGCGCCCAACATTCGCCGCCGAGGTAAGCGGCCGAACCTCAGGCGCCGGGTCAGCGGCTAATAGCGCACGCAGACCGATTTGGTTTCACACCAGTCATCCAGCCAGTCCGGGCCGAAGTCGCGCCCGGTACCGGACTGCTTCATGCCGCCAAACGGCAGGTTGGCGTCGATAAGCGTATGGCTGTTGACCCATACCGTGCCCGCCTGCAGGCGCTCGGTGTAGCTCAGCGCCTGGCTCAAATCGCCGGTCCAGACGCTGGCCGTCAGGCCAAAATCGCTGTCGTTGGCGAGACGCAGCGCCTCTTCGCCATCGGCGACGCGCACCAGATTCACCACCGGACCGAAGACTTCCTCTCTGCTGAGCCGCAGCCCGGCATCGGGGTTAATCACCAGCGTCGGCGCAATGTAGTAGCCCTTGCCGTCCGGCCCGCTGCTGCCGGTAATCAGCTCGGCGTTCTGCTGCCGCGCCTGATCGAGATAGGCGGCGACCTTGTCGCAGTGCGCCCTGGAAACAACCGGGTTAATGTGGGTTGATTCCTGCATTCCGGGGCCGACCTGCAGCGACTTCACCGCCTGCTCAAAGCCGCTCACCAGGGTATCGAACAGCGGCGCTTCGATATAGATCCGCGAGCTGGCGGCGCACACCTGCCCCTGATTGAGGAAGCTGCCGGTCATCAGCCCTTCAATGACCCACTCCGGGTTGGCGTCTTTCAGCACAATGGCCGGGTTTTTGCCGCCCAGCTCAAGCGTCACGCGGGTCAGCCGATCGGCGGCCACGCGGGCAATCTGTTTGCCGGTGGCCGTCGAGCCGGTAAAGCTCACTTTTGCCACCTGCGGATGCGAGGTTAACGCCGCCCCACACTCCGCGCCGCTGCCGGTGACCACGTTAAATACGCCGTCCGGCACACCGGCTTCGCTCGCCAGCTCCGCCACGCGCAGCAGGGTCAGCGGCGTGGTCTCCGAGGGCTTAATCACGATGGAGCAGCCCGCCGCCAGCGCCGGCATCACCTTCCACATGCCGATCATCAGCGGGAAGTTCCACGGTACGATCCCCGCCACCACGCCGACCGGCTCCTTGCGGGTCCACGCCTGGTAACGCGCGCCCTGCGGGAACGGAATCGACACGTCCAGCGTGCGGCCGCTGATTTTGGTGGTCAGCCCGGCGGTGTAGCGCATCCAGTTCAGCGTGCAGCCGACTTCAAAGGCGCGGGAGATATTAATCGATTTGCCCTGCTCGAGGGTCTCCAGCTGCGCCAGCTCCTCGCCGTGCTGCTCAACCAGGTCGGCAAAGCGCAGCAGGATACGTTCCCGATCGGCCGGCGTGCGTCCGGCCCAGCTGCGGGCGACAAACGCGCGCCACGCCGACATCACGGCGCGGTCGACATCCGCGGCGCCGGCGTCCGCCGTGCTGGCTATCGCCTCCCCGGTCGCCGGGTTCCAGACGGTCAGCCGCTTTTCGCTCTGCGCCGCCTGCTGGGCGCCGTCGATATACACGCCATGCTGTCTGTCTAAAAACTGCTGTACGCTGGCAAGCAGCGCTACCTGTGCTGTGGACATATCGCTTCCTTATTCCTTACGGATCGTGAATTCAGTCTACGACGCACTCAGGCTTCGCGCTTTTTTCTCTGTGACATTCGTTTTTGCCGCTGTGACAGCCGCCGCAATTAGGCATATTGCGCGGGCAAAAATGTGCCTCAGGTAATAGTTCTTTCATATACTCCGCGCTTCGCTCTTGTTTGGCGCAGCGTAAATGCAACAATACGAAAACATTATTATTACAAGAGACGAGCTATGGCGGCGGCAGATAACGGACAGGACTACCAGCGCTGGTTGGCGAAAATCAATCAGGTCTGCGGAAACTTTGCCGCACGTCCGCTGGACAGCGACTTTCACGGGGAGATTGACGCCAGCTATGCCGGCAATCTCAAGGTCAGCACCGTCACCGCGCGCGGCGTCAACCTGTACCGCACCCGCACCGAAATCAGGCGCGATAACGATGCCTGGTTTTATACCGTATTCCAGCTCTCCGGCCAGGCGGCCATTGAGCAGGACGATCGTCAGGTGGTGCTGGAAGCCGGCGATATCACCCTGATCGATGCCTCCCGCCCCTGCTCTATCTTCTGGCAGCAAACGTCGCGCCAGGCGTCGCTGCTGCTGCCCCGCCAGCTGCTGGAGCAGCAGCTGCGCGGGAGCGAAATCAGCATCGCCACCCGCCTCGGCAAATCCTTGCCAATGGTGCAGCTGAGCCAGCGCCTGCTGCACGAAAGCATGAGCAGCCCGGCGCTTTCGCAAAGCGAGAGTGAGGCCGCGCTGGAAGCCATCGTCTGCCTGCTGCGCCCGATGCTGCACCATCACGACGCCCAGCCGTCGCGGCGGGAGAAGCAGTTTCAGAAAATTATGGCTTTGATTGATGAGTCGATTCAGGCGGAACATCTGCGCCCGGAGTGGCTGGCCGGCGAAACGGGGATGTCGGTGCGCAGCCTCTACCGGCTGTTCGCCGATAAGGGGCTGGTGGTGGCCCAGTATATTAAGAACCGCCGTCTGGATCTGTGCGCGCGGGCGCTGAGCAACGCCCACGATGATGAAAAGCTGGCGGGGATCGGCTACAGCTGGGGATTTAGCGACCACAGCCACTTCTCGACCGCCTTCAAGCAGCGCTTCGGCGTTTCACCGGGAGAGTACCGCAAGCGCTGCCGCTGATTACTTACGCAGCCATTTGCCGTTCAGACCCTGCACGTATTCACCCGGCTGCGCCCGCGTCACCAGCTTCTGACCGGCCATTTTCGCCACCTCATCCACCGGCAGATGGTTATCATCCGCCAGCCGCTGATAGCCTTCGCTGCGCGCGGCGTTGATCTGCTTCACCAGATCCAGCGTTTCCCGGTCCTGGCGCAGCGGGGCAAGATAGCCGCTCTGCGTTTCGCCAACTCGTCCCTGCTCCCGCGCTTCGCCGAGCGTCAGGGCCATCGCCGGGGTGCTAAAGAGCGTCAGCGCCAGGGCGGTCGTTAACAGTCGTTTTCTCATCGCCACCTCAGAACAGGTCGCTACGCGACTTGAGCAAATCCTCGACGTCCTTATCCACTTTAATATGAATCTCATGCTCAATTTTGACATTCATATTGATGGTGATCGGCTCCTTCGATGCCGCAATCTCAATCCTCGGCGTACAGCCCGTCAGCAGTATCGTCGTTGCCAGCAGCATCGTTAGCAGTTTTATCATCGTTGTTCCTTAGAGCCTGTCCCAACAGGCGTACAGTGTTGCTTATCCTTACAGCGCTGAGCGGGAAGCGCCGCGTTCTGTTCAAGCCATGCCTGCAGGTTGTCGCCGAAGCGCAGGCTGCGCCACAGATCAAAAATGTTCTCTTGATGAGAGTAGTTGAGGTGCACCGTATTGCTTCTCTCCCCGACGCGGCTGGTGCCGCTAATCGTCGCCTGCAGCGTCAGGACGCCGAGATTATCGAGATTAATGCGCGTCCACGAGCGGGCGATCTCCATATAGCGCAGCCAGTTGATCGCCGCGCCCGCTGAAATATTGTCCTTCACCATCGCATCGGCCATATCCGGGTCAAGGCGCAGGGTCATCGGACCGGGGTTACTCAACCAGCCGTCCTTGACTATCCATTTTTCGTTATCCAGCCACAGCGGCAGCGCGCCGTTAAACGCGCCGGACATGGCAAACTGTTTGATATTCACCGCGCTCACCAGCTCGCTGCTGGAGATGTGCCGCAGGCGCAGCAGCGCCGGGTCGTGCTGCGGCATGCGCAGCTGCTGCATGGTCAGCTGGCCGCCGAGAATATCGACGCTGACGTTGCTGAGCTGCAGCGGGCTGCTTTCACTCCAGGGATATGAGCCCTGCAGGTCGGCGGTGAGATTCCGCGCCGTCACCTGGTTAACTATCTCGCCGATGCGCAGCGAAACCGGCCGCCGGGTGCCGAGCTGCCAGGTCCCCTGGCTGAAACGAAACGGCAGCACAAAATCGACGCCGTTGATCTGATTATCCGGCATCCAGGCGCTTCCGCCTTTCAGCACCCCGTGCCCGCCGGCCTCAAAGCCCTGATCGGCAGCGGCGGAGAAGGCCACCTGGGCGTACAGCGCCCCTTCGCGCAGGTTCATTTTCCACTCCGGCGGCAGCAACGGCTGGAAGACGGTCAACGACTGCTTCGGCCACCACGCCTGGCCGCGCAGGCGCTCGCCGTCCCAGCGGCCGGTCAGCCGCACGGGGCCGATTTTATTGGCGTGCAGCGACCCGTTAAACTGGAACCAGGTCGGATCGCGCCCGTCGAGGCTAAATTTCAGCGTTGAGGGCGGCAGTTCGCTGCCGCTGCTAAAGCTGGTTTTGCCTGCATCCAGCGACAGCGCGCCGGTCAGCTTCGGATGCTGTTCGTCGCGCAGCCAGCGAATCGGCTGTTCCAGCGTCAGCCGTGGGGAGCTGACCAGCATGGTGCCGTACTGCAGCTTATCGAAGCCGGTCGACAGGCTGTTCAGGACGATGGCGCTGTCCACCCACTCTCCCGCGCCCTTCACGTCCCAACGCGCCTGCATCGGCGTGAAGTGCCCCTCTCCCCAGTAGCGCCACTGCCAGCGGCCGCGGTCGGGCATAAAGTTGTCGGCCTTGCCGTCAAGATGCAGGACGAAGTCGCCCATCTCCTGCTCGTGAGCGCGCAGAATCGCCTGCAGCCGACCGTCGACGCCCTGCTGGGTGACCTTGACCCCCGCCAGCGGCAGGCGTATTTCATCAATATTGAGGGAGTCAATCACCCGCCCGCGCGAGCGCAGCAGCGCGCCGGGCTGGAAACTCAGCTCAGGAGTCGTCAGCGAACCGCTCAGCCTGCCCGGCAGCGCGGCGTAGACGATAAGATCCCCGAGCTTCGCCTCGCCGGTGAGCCGCAGCGGCATATCGCTGCTATCCATACTCAGCTTACCGGGCCCCACGTTCAGCACCGCGTTGCCTTTTCCGGCCTCCCCCTGGGTCAGCACGTTCAGGCGCCCGCTGATCTGCATATTCTCGGTTCCCTCCTGCCAGTCGTCCACCGACAGCGCCACGCGGCCGCTCAGCGGATAGCCGGCATATTCGGTGCTCCAGCGACCATCGCTGATCGCAATGCGTTCGGAGGTAATTTCCCACGGCAGGTCGAGCATCGGCTGCACCTCACCCCGCGGCGTCACCAGCAGCTGCCCGCGGTTTTTCTGCCACTCCAGCTCGGCGTCAACCAGCCCCGGCTGCTGCGGAAATTCGAAGGTGCTCAGCAGATGGCCGCCAACCGGGAAACCGTCCGGCACCAGCGGCATATGGAACTCACCGACCAGCCTGACCGGCGCCTGGCCTTCAACCAGTCGCGCGGAGAAGTCGCTGACGGTCAGCGCCTGGCCACGCAGGCGGGCCTGTACGGTGACCTCCGGCCCGCTGTAGCCGATATCCTGCTGCGTCGGCGTGAGCGACATCACCAGCCGCCCCTGCCATTTTTCCCACGGCGACAGGCGCAGATTCTCGATGGTCAGCCAGCTATAGGGCAGCATCGACTGCCATTCTGCCAGGGTGCGCGGCGCGCCGGGGGCGGGTTCACTCTCCGGGAGTTTGCTCAGGCAGACGCTGTTGATATCCAGCTCATCGAGATGCAGGCGCCAGCGGCTGGGGTGGGAAAGCTGGGCGTTGGTGACTCTTGCCAGCTCGCAGTCGCCAACCATGTAGCGTAAATCGGGGATACGCAGCGCGGTGCGCGTCAGGCGCGGGCTGTCGGTTAGTGAGATCCGGGTCCCCGCCGGGAGCCAGATCCCGGCGAGCGTCGGCACCCAGTGGGTTAGCGTCGACAGCAGCGCCAGCGGGAGCAAAAGGAGTGCTAACACCAGCGCGATAGCGGCTTTATATTTACCCTTCATGGGCGCTTAATATCCTGAATCAACAAAAGTATATGCCGAATGTAGCGCGTATTGTGGCACGTTCGACCAGTGAGTTAAAGTTTGCGTCCTGCCTAAGAATAGCCGCTGCGCCGCCATCGTTGCGGCGATTTTTGACCCGCCGCTGATTTAGCCTTCATTTAGCCAACCCCTGTCACACTGGCCAATCATCATCAGAGCAGGCCGGAGGGAAAGCGTGGCGTTTATCTACTCGCTGATTGAGTCGGCGCAGGACCACTACGCGCTGCTGTTGCTGCTGGTGTTCCTGCTGACGTTCAGTAAATCCTGCGCGATCGTGTCGCTGCTGGTGCCCGGCACCTCGGGTCTGCTGCTGCTCGGTACCTTCGCCTCCACCAGCCTCGGGCATTTCCTGCTAATGTGGCTCAGCGCCGGGCTTGGGGCAATCGGCGGATTCTGGCTCTCCTGGCGGGTGGGACGCCGCTATCAACACCATCTTCACCGCCTGCGCTGGCTTAGCGCCGAGCGCCTCGCCCACAGCCGGCTGTTTTTACGCCGCCACGGGGCCTGGGCGGTATTTTTCAGCCGCTTTCTCTCTCCGCTGCGCGCCACCCTTCCGCTCGCCAGCGGGGCCAGCGGCGCCTCTTTCTGGCGCTTTCAGCTCGCCAACGTCAGCTCCGGTCTGCTGTGGCCGCTGATCCTGCTGACGCCAGGCGCCTTCAGCTTCAGCCTGTGGTAAAAACGCATTATGTTTTAAAGCGATACCTCCACGCAGAGATATACTCTAGAATTATGATTATAACCTGTTATTTAAACTAATTTTTAATAATTGTACGATTATTTTAAATATGCTACCGTGACGATATAATCACTGGAGAAAAGTCTTATGAAAATCGCTGTTTATAGTACAAAGCAGTACGATAAAAAGTACCTTCAGCATGTTAATGATACATATGGCTTTGAACTCGAGTTCTTCGATTTCCTGTTAACCGAAAAAACCGCCAAAACGGCCAACGGCTGCGAGGCGGTATGCATTTTCGTTAACGACGACGGCAGCCGCCCGGTGCTGGAAGAGCTGAAGTCGCACGGCGTGAAGTACATCGCCCTGCGCTGCGCCGGCTTTAATAACGTCGATCTGGACGCGGCCAAAGAGCTGGGTCTGCGGGTGGTGCGCGTGCCGGCCTATTCGCCGGAAGCCGTCGCCGAGCACGCCATCGGCATGATGATGTCGCTGAACCGACGCATTCACCGCGCCTATCAGCGCACCCGCGATGCCAACTTTTCCCTTGAAGGCCTAACCGGCTTCACCATGCACGGTAAAACCGCGGGCGTTATCGGTACCGGGAAAATCGGCGTGGCAACCCTGCGGATCCTCAAAGGCTTTGGCATGCGCCTGCTGGCGTTCGATCCTTACCCAAGCGCCGCCGCGCTGGATCTCGGCGTCGAGTACGTTGACCTGCCGACGCTGTACGCGCAGTCGGACGTGATCTCATTACACTGTCCGCTGACCGATGAGAACTATCATCTGCTGAACCATGCGGCATTCGATCAGATGAAGGATGGCGTGATGGTGATCAACACCAGCCGCGGCGCCCTGATTGATTCACAGGCGGCAATCGACGCCCTGAAGCACCAGAAAATCGGCGCGCTGGGGATGGACGTCTATGAGAACGAGCGCGATCTGTTCTTCGAAGATAAATCCAACGACGTGATTCAGGATGACGTGTTCCGCCGCCTGTCGGCCTGCCATAACGTGCTGTTCACCGGGCATCAGGCGTTCCTCACCGCCGAGGCGTTAATCAGTATTTCGCAAACCACCCTCGATAACCTGCGCCAGGTTGACGCCGGTGAAGAGTGCGCCAACGCGCTGGTCTGATATCCTTCCCCTTTTGTGCCCTCCCCCTGCGGGGGGCACATTCAGATAAGCCCCACAGAATTTGCCTGCAGTACAGTTACACTCCGCTTACCTAAAAGATGTGAAATATTTCTGGAGAAAAAATGAATAAGTTTGCTGCACTGCTGGCGGCAGGAGTGCTGCTTTCCGGCTGCGTATATAACAGCAAGGTGTCCACCAGCGCGGAGCAGCTTCAGCACCATCGGTTTGTCCTGACCAGCGTCAACGGTCAGCCGCTCAAGGAGGGCTCGAAGCCGCTGGAGCTGAGCTTTGGCGAGAAGACGTTCGTCTCAGGCAATATGTGCAACCGCTTTAGCGGCGAAGGCAAGGTGTCGGATGGCGAGCTGAAGGTCAAAGAGCTGGCGATGACCCGGATGCTGTGCGCTGACCCGCAGCTAAACGAGCTGGACGCCACGCTCGGTAAAATGCTGCGCGACGGGGCGCAGGTCGATTTGACCGAAAATCAGCTGACGCTGGCGACCGCCGATCGCACGCTGGTGTATAAGCTCGCCGACCTGGTTAACTAACTCCCCCGTCCGGCTGGCGCCCAAGGGTGCCTCAACGCAGCGGGCGCGAGGGTAGCTCACGGCGCCCGCAGAGGCAGGAGTGCGGCTTAGTAGTTACCGCAGCTGCCGCCGGCCAGAGCCTGCTCGCTGCAGCGCTTGCCGTTAGGCAGCGCGCACATCCCTATCGCCGAGCCGTCCAGCTGACGCGCCACCGACAGCGAGCCGCCGATCATCGCGCAGTTTGCCTGCCCGGTACTGCTCATCGCAGCGCGCATGCCCGGTGATACGTGGGCCGCCGTCGCCTGCTGAACGGGTTCACTACTGCAGGCCGACAGTAATAACGCGGCACACCCAACTAAAAACGCAGCTCGCATCGTCTCTCCCCTCGGAAACATCTTAAAATAAACAAACCCAAGAATAATAGGCAGCCCGGCGCCCGACGTCGAGAGGCGAAACCGCTATTTATGCGCTCCATTAACATTTTCTAGCAAATTATCTGGCGTACCCTTGATCTCGACAGGGTTTATCACACGTCTACGGGTCTGAATCCCCCACAGCTCAACTCCGGTTTACTGCTATAGGAAGCAAACGTCCATTGCAAATCAGGCTGGCGTAGAGGACATGTACTCCTCAGGCGGGTACACGCCGGGCATCCGCAAGGCCATCTGCACACCACATAACACGATAGCATTGCTGAACAGCGTGATCCGTGCAGCTATTAAGAAATGTAAAGTGCTCCCGACGGACGACTCGGTCAGTAAGGATGTTTATTTGCTGTGCAAGGATGCATGAACAAATGTAGTGACAGGCTCAGCAATATAAATGGGAACATTATCGCGCCCCATGCACTAAACAATTTAAACTGCCGCTTTATTTTAAAGAATCAATGAATTGATTCAATCCTTCCATAAGTTCATCATCAATATATGCTGCTGCAATTGCCAATTACCGCATTCATTTTTATGATAACCTGCAGAAATTAAATCAGCATCCGAAAGTGCCATTTTAAAGCCTCCAGTCCTTAGCTCAGTGATATGGACACACCACCCTATTTACATATACGATCATTCATCCACAATAACATGAATACGAATGATTATCACAATTGGTATTATTTAATGAATACCGCCAGGGGAAGACTAACGTAAAAAATGACATGGAGTTATTATCTACATAACATTGACATTGCAGCGATAAATCTCGCTATATTTATAACGACCTGGCTAATTCTGGATGATGTAAACCCGCTATTTATTGTACCTGCGGCCGTCTACTCAGCTCTATACCCTTGCTGGAAGCGCTCATTGATGGGAAACCTTCAAATAAAAATTGAGGGGACCGAAATTCGCTTACGCCTGGAGGATATGTAATCTATAGAATATTAATGCCACTGCTAACATTGCCGTTATGTATTATATTCATAATTAATATCATTAAAGGAAAAATAATAAGATAAATATATTTTGGCAGTAATCACAACATCTCGACCCTCATTCATTGAACGAGATACTTAGCCGCATTACCCACAATCTGACTGGCATCGCGCGCCCTGGTAATAAATTCCATATATCTTACCAGCGAGGCACTTTAAATATCCTTAATCCATTCCTCGACAAAACCCTTAGACGAAAATAAAGAGGAACGACCTATATAGGTTAGAATAATATCCATGGTCACTAGCCAACTGATTCACATCTGGTTATGAACGTTCAAATATACATTTATCCAAACCCGCTTCATTTTATTTTTAACATGAATAGTTCCCGGTAAAAATGACCAATGTCGATGAGTATCAGTAGTGCCCCACTAATGAGTACGACAGAAGCATCCAGTAGAGCATTTTGTCGTTTTTTGTGAAACGGCATGACGATATCTGGAAAAAATTCAAGCATATTTTGCGAGCAGAAACGCAATCTATCTCATTGAATTACTATACTCTAAATAATTCAAGTTGCAGGACGGCGGCAAGGGAGTGAATCCCGATGAGCTTACACCAGTAAGTGATTCGGGTGAGCGAACGTAGCCAACACACATGCAACTTGAAGTATGACGAGTATATACTCTAAATAATTCAAGTTGCAGGACGACGGCAAGGGAGTGAATCCCGATGAGCTTACACCAGTAAGTGATTCGGGTGAGCGAACGTAGCCAACACACATGCAACTTGAAGTATGACGAGTATAAGACAGTTAGTAGAACACAAAATACTACACCTGTCTTTCTCACCCTCACATTGCTGGGGATTCCTCAGCCCGCAGCGCTTGTCTTTTATGGATCAATTTGTGCACTCGAAAGCCGCATAACTTCAAGGGCATACTGAAAGCCCCTATACTTACTCCATATAATTACAGGATCCGCCACCGTTTAGCGGGTCCCTTCTTTTTTTGTTTGCGCAATGTTAGGGGCTCTTTTTATGATTACTATCGACGGTAATGGCGCGGCCGCTTCTGTCGCGTTTCGCACCAGTGAAGTTATCGCCATCTACCCCATAACCCCCAGCTCAACGATGGCCGAGCAGGCGGATGCCTGGGCAGGTAACGGGCTAAAAAATATCTGGGGCGACGTGCCCCGGGTGGTCGAAATGCAGTCGGAAGCCGGGGCTATCGGCGCCGTGCACGGGGCGTTGCAAACCGGAGCCCTCTCGACCTCTTTCACCTCCTCGCAGGGTCTGCTGCTGATGATCCCGACGCTTTACAAACTGGCCGGTCAGCTGATGCCGTTTGTCCTGCACGTCGCCGCGCGTACCGTCGCGACCCACGCGCTGTCTATTTTCGGCGATCACTCCGACGTGATGGCCGTGCGGCAGACCGGCTGCGCGATGCTCTGCGCCAGCAACGTCCAGGAGGCGCAGGATTTCGCCCTGATTTCGCATATTGCGACCCTCAAAAGCCGGGTGCCGTTTATCCATTTCTTTGACGGCTTCCGCACCTCGCACGAAATCAACAAAATCGCGCCGCTGGCGGATGACACCCTCCGCAGCCTGCTGCCGCAGGCTGAGATCGACGCGCATCGCCTGCGCGCGCTGAATCCGGAACACCCAACGATCCGCGGAACCTCGGCTAACCCGGACACCTATTTCCAGTCCCGTGAGGCCACCAACCCGTGGTACGACGCGGTCTACGACCATGTCGAAACGGCAATGGACGATTTCGCTGCCGCCACTGGCCGTCGCTATAAACCGTTCGAATTCTATGGCCACCCGCAGGCCGAACGGGTGATTGTGGTGATGGGTTCCGCCATCGGCACCTGCGAAGAGGTGGTGGATGAGCTGCTCAGCCGCGGCGAAAAGGTCGGCGTGTTGAAAGTGCGACTCTATCGTCCCTTCTCCGCCGCTCACCTGCTGGAAGCGCTGCCGGAAAGCGCGCGCGCCGTCGCCGTGCTGGACCGCACCAAAGAGCCCGGCGCCCACGCGGAACCGCTGTACCTCGACATCATGACCGCGCTGGCGGAGGCGTTTAACCGCGGTGAACGCGAAACGCTGCCGCGCACCATCGGCGGCCGCTACGGCCTGTCGTCAAAAGAGTTCGGCCCGGAGTGCGTGCTGGCGGTGTTTAACGAGCTGAACGCGGCGAAACCGAAGCCCCGCTTCACCGTCGGTATCTATGACGACGTCACCAACCTTTCTCTGCCGCTGGGGGAAAACACCCTGCCGTCGGAGGCGAAGCTGGAGGCCCTGTTCTACGGCCTGGGCAGCGACGGCAGCGTGTCGGCCACCAAGAACAACATCAAAATCATCGGCAACTCGACGCCGTGGTTCTCGCAGGGCTACTTCGTCTACGATTCGAAAAAGGCCGGCGGACTCACCGTTTCGCACCTGCGCGTCAGCGAGAAGCCGATTCGCTCCTCCTACCTTATCTCGCAGGCCGATTTCGTCGGCTGCCATCAGCTGCAGTTTATCGACAAGTATCAGATGGTGGAGCGGCTGAAGCCCGGCGGGATTTTCCTGCTGAATACGCCGTATGCCGCCGATGAGGCGTGGTCGCGTCTGCCGCAGGAAGTGCAGGCGATGCTTAACCAGAAGCAGGCGCGCTTTTATATCGTCAACGCTGCCAAAATTGCGCGCGAATGCAGCCTCGGCGCGCGTATCAACACCGTGATGCAGATGGCGTTCTTCCATCTGACGCAAATTCTTCCGGGCGACAGCGCGCTGGCCGAGCTCCAGGGCGCGATTGCCAAAAGCTACAGCAGCAAGGGCAAGGAGCTGGTTGAGCGTAACTGGCAGGCGCTGGCGCTGTCCCGGGAGTCGCTGGCCGAAGTGCCGCTGCAGCCGGTCAACGCCGCCAGCCCTAACCGCCCGCCGGTGGTCTCCGATGCCGCACCAGACTTTGTCAAAACCGTCACCGCCGCCATGCTGGCCGGCCTCGGAGATGCGCTGCCGGTCTCCGCCCTGCCTCCGGACGGCACCTGGCCGATGGGCACCACCCGCTGGGAAAAACGCAATATCGCCGAAGAGATCCCTATCTGGAAAGAGGCGCTGTGCACCCAGTGCAACCACTGCGTCGCGGCCTGCCCGCACTCGGCAATCCGCGCCAAGGTTATCTCTCCTGAAGCGATGGAAGCGGCCCCGGCCAGCCTGCATTCGCTGGACGTAAAATCCCGCGATATGCGCGGCCAAAAATACGTGCTGCAGGTGGCGCCGGAAGATTGCACCGGCTGTAATCTGTGCGTGGAGGTTTGCCCGGCCAAAGACCGGCAGAACCCGGAGATTAAGGCCATCAATATGATGTCGCGCCTTGAGCACGTCGAGGAGGAGAAGGTCAACTACGACTTCTTCCTCAGCCTGCCGGAGATCGACCGCAGCGCGCTGGAGCGCATTGATATTCGTACCTCTCAGTTGATAAGCCCGCTGTTTGAGTACTCCGGCGCCTGCTCTGGCTGCGGCGAAACGCCGTACATCAAGCTGCTGACCCAACTCTACGGCGACCGGATGCTGATCGCCAACGCCACCGGCTGCTCGTCGATTTACGGCGGTAACCTGCCATCAACGCCGTATACCACCGACGCCAAAGGACGCGGCCCGGCGTGGGCTAACTCGCTGTTTGAAGATAACGCCGAATTTGGCCTCGGCTTCCGCCTCTCCGTGGACCAGCACCGTCAGCGCGTGATGCGCCTGCTGGAACAGTTTGCCGACGCGATACCGGCGGAGCTCAACGATGCCCTGCACGCCGAGACCACCCCGGACGTCCGCCGCGAGCAGGTGGCGGAGCTGCGCCGCGCGCTGGCCGGCGTTGAGGGCGCCCAGGAGCTGCTGACCGACGCCGACGCGCTGGTGGAAAAATCCATCTGGCTGATCGGCGGCGACGGCTGGGCCTACGATATCGGCTTTGGCGGCCTCGACCACGTGCTGAGCCTGAGCGAAAACGTTAATATCCTGGTGCTCGACACCCAGTGCTACTCCAACACCGGCGGCCAGGCCTCGAAGGCCACACCGCTCGGCGCGGTCACTAAATTTGGCGAGCACGGCAAGCGTAAATCGCGCAAAGACCTCGGCGTCAGCATGATGATGTACGGTCACGTCTACGTGGCGCAGATTTCGTTGGGCGCCCAGCTAAACCAGACGGTGAAAGCGATTCAGGAAGCGGAGGCCTATCCGGGACCGTCGCTGATTATCGCCTACAGCCCGTGCGAAGAGCACGGCTACGATCTGGCGCTAAGTCACGATCAGATGCGTCAGCTGACCGCCACCGGGTTCTGGCCGCTCTACCGCTTCGACCCGCGCCGGGCGGATGAAGGTAAGCTCCCGCTGGCGCTAGACTCTCGCCCGCCGTCGGACGCGCTGGCGGAAACCTTGCTCAACGAGCAGCGCTTCCGTCGCCTCAACGCCCAGCAGCCGGAGGTGGCGGAGCAGCTGTGGAAGGATGCCGCAGCCGATCTGCAAAAACGCTATGAGTTCCTTGCGCAGATGGCAGGTAAAGCGGAGAAACCCGCCGTCGAAAGCTAATTTGTACTGCGCCTGAGCGATGCCGTAAAAAACCACCTGCATAGCAGGTGGCATTGAAAACGCCCCATAGGGGCGTACTAAGTCCAGACTCTGAGAGCCTTCCCTTCACACCTCTTTTAGAGGGAGCTGGCTCTCTTCAACTTCATGCTTT